>CAUQCU010000001.1:0-52823 GCA_963516555.1 Campylobacter concisus
TCTATATCGATATCGCTAAGTTCGCTTTTGCAGAGGTTTGCCGCTTTTAAAAGCATGGTGTGAGAGTTTGAACGAAGCAGAATTTCATATCTAAATTTGCCCCCAAGATACTCGATCTGGCATTTGCCATATCCCACGATCTCTAGCTCGTCACTTTTTAGTGGCTCTAGCCTTTGCACAAATTCGTTCATTGCGCCCTTTGCCATGCTCTCATCTTTGTGCGAAACGACCACGCGAAGCAGCCTAGTAAATGGCGGATACAGCCCCTCTCGGTAACTGATCTCCTCCTTTAAAAATGCGTCGTAGTCGCTGATATAACTTTCAAAAAAATCCCTTTGCTTGCTTTGGATGATGACCCTGCCAGCTCCGTTTCTGCCGGCTCTTCCAGCTACTTGCATGGCAAGGGCAAGCGTCCGCTCTCTAGCTCTATAATCAGGAAAATTTAAAAGCTCGTCAAAGCCCATGATGACGGCAAGCTCGACGTTGTGATAATCATGCCCCTTACTTAACATCTGCGTACCAAGTAGGATATCTATCTTGCCATCATTAAATTCTTTTAAAGCCTTGACGAGCTTGTTTTGCGTCGTGATCTCGTCTCTATCAAATTTAGCGATCCTAGCGTTTGCAAACTCAGCTTGCAGCCGCTCTAAAAGCTCACTCGTGCCGATCTTTTTAGCCTCTATCATCTCGCTACCACACTGGTGGCAGGTCTTTGGCACGGCCATTTTGTGCTCGCAGTATTGGCACTTTAGTACGTTTTGCTTTTTATAGTAGCTCATGCCGATGCTACAAAACGGACACTTCACTGTCTCGCCGCAGTTTTTGCAGACAAGATATTTGAAATTTGCCCTTGTTGGCAGGCAGATGACGGCTTGTTTTTTGTTTTCAAGCGTCTTTGCGATCTGCTCTTTTAAAATTTCGCTTATGCCAGTCTCGCTCTCGTCAAATATATAGCTCTTTTGCGACGCAAAATATGTCCCTTTTAGGCGAAAACACTCTTGCTTGTAAAAGCTAGTGAGGCTTGGCGTGGCACTACCCAGAACTACTTGCAGGTCAAATTTGCTAGTTAAAAAGAGGGCTAGATCCCTTGCGTTGTAGTGGGGCTTTGAGCCTGTGTTTTTGTAGCTATCGTCGTGCTCTTCGTCGATGATGATGAGTTTTAGCCTCTCAAGTGGCAAAAATAGGGCAGATCTAGCTCCTGCAATAAGCCTTGCTTTGCCACTTTTGATGTCTTTTAAAATTTGCTCTTTTTTCTTTGACGTGATCTTTGAGTGCCACACTGCCACAGCCTCGCCAAAGAAACTCTCTAAACGCTTTTGCATCTGCGGCGTTAGTGAAATTTCAGGCATTAAAAATAGTGCCTGGCCGCCTGCGTTTAAAATTTCTCTGATTTTAGCGATGTAAATTTCACTTTTGCCACTTCCCGTGTCGCCAAAGATGAGCGAGCTTTTTCGCGCATTTATAAAATTTAGCGCTTCAAGCTGCTTTGGGCTTAAATTTGGCGATTTAAAGTCGCTTTCGCCACTATAAATTTCATCATCAGTAAGGCTTTGTGGCTCAAATAAATTTATAGCAACGCCAAGCTCGCAGGTGTAGTAGTAGGCGATAAATTTAGCTAATGTTGCTTGGATGTCGTTTAGTTTGAGGGGTAAAATTTCATCAATTAGGCTTGTTTTAAAGCTTGACTCATCAACTTCGCGCAGGATAAAGCCAGTTAGACTTTTGCCTCTAAGTTTTGCGCTGACGGCGCGAAATGGCGCAATATCTAGCTCGCTTTTATACGTGAGCGCAGCTAAATTTACTCCGCTAAATACGACCTCGTAGTATCTCATCACTCAAGGGCGCTGCAAAGTCCGTCGCTGCTCTCGCAGTCAAATTCGCCAGTGGTTTTGTTGTAAGTGAAATTTGCTGTTTGTCCGTCTAGCTTGAAGGTATAAGTGGTTGCTCCAGTTTTATGCCAGCCGTTTTTTGTGCCGCTATCAGCGATATTTACGCTTATTACTTTGTTGAAAAGTTTATTTCCATCATCAAGCGTCTCTGGATATACTGGAGTGCCTTTTAGGACACTATCGTTGTATTTTAGTGAGATGCCACTTTTTATGGCAGCGATTTGCGTTTTTGCGTTCGCGACTATGGCGTCGCTTCTAGTGAAGAAAAGCTTTGGTATAGCAATAGCGCTCAAGACGCCAAGTATGACGATGACAAATATAATTTCTATTAGGGTAAAAGCTCTTTTTTTCATTTATTTTCCGGTTTTAGTATCTCTTCTATCTCTTTTGTGACGTCCTTTACGACGCGCAAATTTGTGTAGCTCTCGTAGCTCTTTTCGACAAAGGCGTTTATAAGCTCACGAGGCTCGATAAATTTCTTTCCCCCCATAAATTTCTGCCAGTCGCGCTCGAAAATTTCAGCAAAATCATCATCAAGCGTAATCGTATAGTCGCGAGATGATACGGTGAGCGTGATCTGTTTCATTTTTTATGCCAAAAATGCCTAGCTTATCTACCAAGGACGGCTTCGATCTTTTTCATTACATCATCAGCTTCGCTATTTTTCTTATCTAGATCCTCTTCTAGGCGCATGATTTGGTTGGTTTTTGCCTCATTTTGTGCTTTTAATGTTACGATCTCGTTACGTAGCTCTTCATTTACTCTGCAAACTTCATCGTATTTAGTGATGAGGTCATTTACTTTATCGCTTAGTGTGGTTAAGATCGCATTATCTTCAAACATAAAGGTTCCTTTAAAATAATAATTAAAGCCGTATTCTAACACGCAGAGGCTAAATTCTTTTTAAAATTCTCATTTGACAAAGCACTATCTTTGCTATAAAATTCGCCCAAATTTAAAGGCGATCAATGAGTAAATTTGAAATTTCATCTAAATTTAGCCCAAGCAGTGACCAAGCAAGAGCGATAAAAGAGATAGTAAAAAGCATAAAATCAGGCAATAAATACCAAACACTTCTGGGCGTGACAGGATCTGGCAAGACCTTTACCATGGCAAACGTCATACGCGAGCTAAATATGCCAACGCTCATCATGACACATAACAAATCCCTTGCCGCTCAGCTTTACAGCGAATTTAAGGGCTTTTTCCCAAAAAACCATGTCGAGTACTTCATAAGCTACTACGACTACTACCAGCCAGAGGCCTACATCCCAAGAAGCGACCTATATATAGAAAAAGATAGCTCGGTAAATGAGGAGCTTGAGCGCCTGCGCCTCTCTGCAACGGCTAGCTTGCTAAGCTTTGATGATGTCGTCTGTGTCGCCTCAGTCTCTGCAAACTACGGCCTTGGTAATCCAAGCGAGTATAAGGGGATGGTGGCATATCTTAGCGTGGGTGAGAAGATAAGCCAAAGAAAGCTTTTAGAGCAGCTCGTGGATATGGGCTATAAGCGTAATGACAACTACTTTGACAGGGGGGATTTTCGTGTAAATGGCGATGTGGTGGATATTTACCCAGCTTATTACAACGATGAAGCCCTAAGGATCGAGTTTTTTGGCGATGAGATCGATGCGATGTATCATTTTGACGTACTTGATAACAAAAGGCTAAAGGACATCTCTAAATTTACGCTTTATGCGACCAGCCAGTTCATCGTGGGCGCTGATAGGCTAAAGATCGCGATGAAAGAGATCGAAGAAGAGCTTGATGCGCGTTTGAAAGAGTTTAACGAGCAGGGCAAGCTAGTCGAGGCGCAGAGGCTAAAGCAAAGGGTGGAGTTTGACCTTGAGATGATGGCAAGCACTGGTATGTGCAAGGGCATCGAAAACTACGCGCGCCACCTAACCGGACAAAAGCCTGGAGAGACGCCATACTCGATGTTTGACTACTTTGAGATAAGTGGCAAAGACTATCTAGTCATCGTCGATGAGAGCCACGTGAGTTTGCCGCAGTTTAGGGGCATGTACGCAGGCGATAGGAGCCGTAAAGAGGTGCTTGTGGAGTATGGATTTCGTTTGCCATCAGCGCTTGATAACAGGCCGCTTAAATTTGACGAGTTTATAAGCAAAAAGGCGAAATTTCTCTTTGTCTCAGCCACGCCAAACGAATACGAGCTTGGTATCAGCCAGGGGCACGTCTATGAGCAAATTTTGCGACCTACGGGACTGCTTGATCCTCTCATTGAGATAAAAGATAGTGACAATCAAGTAGAGGCGCTATTTGACGAGGCAAAGGCGGTCATCGCTAGAGGTGAGCGCGTGCTAGTTACGGTGCTAACTAAAAAGATGGCTGAGGAGCTAAGCCGCTACTACATCGAGCTTGGCATAAAGGTCAAGTATATGCACTCAGACATCGACGCGATCGAGCGAAATGAGATCATTAGGGGGCTTAGAAGTGGCGAATTTGACATGCTAATAGGCATAAATTTGCTCCGTGAGGGGCTTGACCTGCCTGAAGTGAGCTTGATAGCGATAATGGATGCTGATAAAGAGGGCTTTTTGCGCTCTACCACGAGCCTTATACAGACGATGGGGCGCGCAGCTAGAAATGTAAATGGCAAGGTGCTAATGTTTGCCAAAAAGATCACGCACTCGATGAAAGAGGCGATCGATACGACGACAGCTAGGCGTAAATTTCAAGATGAATACAACAAAGCTCACGGCATCACGCCGCACTCTGCCAGCAGAAATATCGAAGAGAGCCTGCATGTCGAGGATGATGGTGAAATTTATAAGCGCGGTAAGAATTTAGAGAAGATGCCAGCTAGCGAGCGAGCTGCGATCGTAAAAGAGCTAAGAAGGCAGATGCTTGAAGCGGCGGCGCAGCTGGAGTTTGAGAAGGCGGCGGCGCTACGTGATGAGATAGCAAAGATGAGAAAGTTATAAAAAGGCTCGTCTCTTGCGCGCTTTTAAATAAACTAGAAATTTTCTCCCTTGATGAACTATATGTTCTATCTTCGGTCGAAAATTTCTTCGTAACATTTAAAATCATCACAAGATACTTTGCTTTGATGCTTTGGTAGCTAAAATTTAAATTTCTACGTGTCTCTGGTCTGCGCAAATTTTAACTGCGCAACATTCAAATCTATCACAAAATACCGCCGCCCAAAAGCCATGGCTCAGCTTCTTGTAGTGAGATCTCGTTGCGAGCAAAGCGAAGCAAAAAACAAAAAAAGTTCTTGTCTTTGGCGATTTGTCTTTTTCTGCTATACGTCGTTGAAATTTCACTCTACTGCAGTCACATATTATATGCATGCTCCTTTGTATCGTAAAGTTTTGCCTCGCCTCCTCGTAGCGAGGCTAAAGACAAAAATCAGCTTGTCTTTAGCTGTTTAAACTATAAATTTATCGCCAAATGCCCTTTCATGATCGGTCCTGCTCTATCATGTCTTTTTTCACGCTATACCAAGCAATTAATAAAAAGAAAAACTCTGCTATATTAAAAAGGTCTATATTTTTAGCTAAAAAGCCTATAAAGCCTGGTCCACCTGGAAATAGTAGTACTAAAAGTACAACCGAATTTATTGCAAACAATATAAAATTTATCCAAAATAGCCTACTTTTAGTTGCACTTACTAATCTTATTGTAAATAAAAATAAAAATACTGTAGCTAACAAATGAGCAAATACACCAATGTAGAAGATTGTATTGGCACTAGAAGCTAAAGATACAATTGTGGCATCGTGCATACCAAAGAAATTTGAAAAAGTATAATCGTTAGCATATATATACATGTAGTCAGTTTTTGCTTTTGCCATTATAAATATCACAAAAAGGATAGAGAAAAATAAGAAATTTGTACGCAGTCTTGGCTCATTTAATGTATATGCTATCTGCTTAATGGCAGAGTAGATAACCGCCAATACTACTGCATAAGCAAGAGGCTTTATAAATATTATTGGTCTAAGCGACATTCTTTCCAAATGTACTAACAAATATTCAAAAAATATATGGTAAAAAAATGTTGCGACAAGGCCAACCAAACAAGCTGTCGTGGCTAATTGGCTTGAAGATTTGATAGTAGCCACGTTTAAAATCCCATCTTCGCTAGTTGCTTGGATTTCGTCACTACTTGCTTGCGTCTTTAGTCGCCACCATGCGATTAAAGCAAGAAAGAAAACTCCAGTATAAATTTTGTGATCAATTTCAATAAAGTAGCCTGCTATATGAAATGCACTAAATAATGCATAAACCCAAAACATTTTTTCTTTTGTTATTTTTATTAATTTTGCGATAGATATCAATAAAAATAGTGATGCTGTTGCGAATAATACTCCCAATAAATAGCTACGATAAATGGATAGCTGTTTAAGCAGGTCATTATTATACATGATCTCTTCGCCACTATAAAAATAATTTAATATCGTAAAGATAAAATCATCATAGTTAAAATTTCTTTCTATTAGATACATAACAATTTTAAAAGTCAAAAAATTTAAAATCGCATATATCAAAATGAAAATAGTAAAAATTTTAAAATATGTTCTTAGTTTTGAGGAATTATAAACAGAGCATATCAATGAAATGGCAAAAAATAAAAGTATCCAACTGATAGAGTCGCAGCATATTTTGAAGATAAAATTAAAATCACGATCAAAGGTTTTATAAAGTCCTGAAATATAAACTAGATGCTTAAATATCATCACAATACAAGATACAATCCCCAACTCTCTGGCACTTTTTAACATGTATTGTTTTTCTTGTTGTAGCGGTTCCAAATTTACTCCTTAAATTAAATTAGTTATTTTATTGTAATTAGTTTAAAAAGTGTTTAAATATTTTAAATCAGGTTAATTTATTTTGATTTGGTATTTATTTATCTGTGACTGGCTTTAAAAAATAGCTCGACACCGCGCAGATAAGCGAAACCGCAGCGATAAAGTAAAATGAGTGCGTTAGACTAAAGATGTCAGCGATCTTGCCGATGACTGTTGCGAATATACCGCCGATTGTTATACTAAGTCCAAGCGTTACGCCAGAGGCTAGGCCGATTTGATTTGGTAGATAAAGCTGTGCAAGGGCGATAGAGGGGCTAAAAGATAGGCTGATGCAGGCACTCACGCAGATGGAGGCCACGAGAAATAGCGCGTAGCTGTCGATAAAGAGCATTAGCACGACTAGCGGCGCGGCGATACTTAGGCTTATTTTGATGAGCCTAACTAGTCCGTATCTATCAGCTAGAGCTCCGCCAAATAGCGTAGAGATCGCACCTGCAGCAAAAAAGAGGCTTAAATTTACATTTGCAGCTTCTTTGCTAAGACCAAAAATTTTGATGAGATAGATGCTAAAAAATGCCGAAAAGCCAAATGCGACGATAGAGCGTGAAAATATACAGACACAAAGCCTTAAAAACGCCCCCAGATCGTCTTTTAGAGCGCTTGTTTTTTGTGAAATTTGCTTTTTGTGATTGCCTTCGAGCGCTTTTATAAATTTGCCCTTTTTAAGGTATAAAAGTGTTAGAAAAATTTGAGGGATTATAAAGACTAGCGTCCCTTTTAGTCCAAAATTTCCCACAAAAACGGCGACTAAAATGGGTCCAACTGCAAAGCCTACGTTACCTCCAAATGAAAATATACTTATACTTTTGGCTCTATTTTTAGCGTTTGAGGCGTAATTTACGATCCTTGCGGCGCTTGGGTGAAAGAGCGCGGCGCCGATACCGCTTATCATCACGCAAACCAAGATGATGTAGTAGTTTGTGACAAAGCCAGTGAGGCTCATGCCCCCGCCTGCAAGTAGTAGCCCAAGCGGGATGACGTATGGTAGCTCTTTTTTGTCGCTTAGGCGGCCGATAAGTGGCTGGATGAGCGAGCTTGCTAAATTTGTGGCGGTCACGAGCGAGGCGGCCGTGGCGTAGTCGTAGTGGTAGCTCGCGATGAAAAAGGGTAGCATCGCACCAAGCGCACTTTGGTTTATGTCGCTACAAAAGTGCCCAAGCCCCATTAGATACTTTAAATTTTCCGCCTTTTTCATCTAAAATAGCCCTTTTAAAAGCCCCTTTAAATTTTGCTTTTCGCCGTTTGCGCCTTCATCATCTTTGCCAAGCTTTTTATCTAAAAATCTACCTATCTCTTTTTTGACCTTATTTTCAAGATATTGTGATCTGACGTCGTATTTTAGTTTGTCTGTAGTGCCTGAGATTTGCACGTTTAGATCGGTCTTTTCTAGCCTGCAAACAAGTGGCGCGTTAAGCATTTTTGTGGCGATATTGTAAGTGCCGTTTGCAACCTTTATATCGCTCTTTGGCGAGCTTAAATTTACGTTAAAGATGACGTTATCGCCCTTTATATTGCCGTAAATTTTGCCGTCTTTGTAAATTTCTTTTGTGATGTCCTTGCCGGTGAAGGTTTTTATGTTGTTTGTGAGATTTGTGCTGGCTAGGTGACCCTCTTTTAGCAAGATGTCAAATTTACCGAGCTTTTGCTTAGTCTCATAGTCAAATTTAGCATCTCCGTTGCCATCATATAGATGATCTAGCCCCAAAGTCTGCGTTAGCCCCTTGACTTCGAAGTTTTTTAGCACCACATCAAGCGCGCCACCTTTGTAGTTTGCCTCTAACTTGCCCTTAAATAGATCATCAGAAGTGGCTTTCACGCTTAGATCATCCACTTTGCCATTTGCTGTTACTAGGGCTGCAAATTTACCGTGAAGCTCGTGGCCAGCTAAAAATGCAAGCTTATTTAGCTCTGAAACCACCGCTTGAAGCTTTAGGCTTAGCGTGCTTTTGCCCACATCAAAGCTGCCATCTATGCCCTTTATATCAGCTAGCGAGCTAAGAAAGTCGCCACTAAATTTTGCCATGTCGCCTTTATAGTCTAGGCTCAAATTTGAGCTAAATTTCTCGTTTTCTGGGAATTTTTTATCAAGCATTTTGCTAAGTTCTGCAGCGTTAAATTTGCCATCATTTAAAGTGATCGTTGCGGTGACGCTTGGGCTTTTGCTAAAGATATTTTGCCCCTTTGCCCGCACATTTGTCTTAGCGTTTGCCAGCCTGTCGTTGCCGCTAAGTGCTAAAATTTCTCCTAGCTGCGCCTCTTTTAGGTTAAGATCAAGATTTTCATTTTTTATGGTGGCGTTTAGCTTGCCAGCAAAGGCATCGCCACCTAAATTTAGCTCATATATCTTGCTTGCTTTAACCTTCACATCGCCAGCAAGCGACATCTTTGAGCCCACCTCAAAGCCGCTAACCGCTTTAAATTTCTCAGGATCGCTAATGAGCAGGGCAAATTTGCTAAAAATTTGGCTGTTTTTTAGGTCATAAATGCCCTTTACATCCTTTAGCTCGCCAAGGTCGCTAAGCACGTTTGCGTCAAAATTTACAAGCTCACCTTTTGCTGTGGCACCGCCTTTTAGCTCAAATTTCGCCGCGTTTTTAAGCTTTGCAAGACCATTATCTATAAGGCCGTTTTTTATCTCAAATTTAGCCTCGCCCGCAAGCTTTTTTAGCTCATCAAAGCCGCTAAAATTTGCGTTTAAATTTATCTGCCCGTCTGCGTAGCTAGGCTGCAAGGCAAGCGCTAGAAGCTCTTTTAGCTTGATACTAGCCGCATTTAGTGCTAAGTTTTTGCTATCAAAATTTGCATTTATCTTGCCGCCAAGGCCGTTTATCTCAGCCTTTAGGTTTTTAAGAGCATTTTCTTGCATTGTAATTTCGCCGTTTGCATCCACAGTGCCACTTAGTTGCTCGCCTAAGAGCTTGCCAAAAAGGGCAAGATCAGGCACATTTAGCAAAAAGTCGCTCTTTAAATTTTTACTAGATAAATCATAAGTCGTCTCGTTTGCTTTTAAAGTGGCTTCAGGTGCGATGATAAGGGTTTTTGCACTCACTTTTTCATTTACAAATTTAGCATTTACACCGCCTTTAAAGCTTATATCTTTTGCTAAATTTAGCCCAAATTCGTTTTTAAGAATTTCTTTGTTTATCGCTGCGTCGCTAGCTAAAATTTGAGTATTAATGATGGGCTCATTTTTCTCATCAACTCCTTGCATATTGCTCGTTAGATCAAGCTTACCGCTAGCTAAATTTGGCTTTTTAGCAAGAGCTGAGATCTCAGAAAGCTCGATGTTTTTAGCGTCAAGATTTAGAGCTTTTGGCAGGTAGTCTTTTAAATTTGCGTTTAAATTTATGTTTGAGCCAAGCGCCGTGCCAGTTGCTGTTAGCTTGAAGTCGTTAAATTTACCAGCCACGTTTGCCTTAAGAGCGACATCCTTTTTTAGCCCAAGCTCGCTAGCCTTTGCCTTGTCGGCGTTTATATCTATGTTTAAATTCATACTTTGAGCAAGCAAGGAGAGCTCGCCATTTGCCTTTAAATTTATGGCATCCATTACTGTCGCTTCTAAATTTAAGGTGCTAAGCCCAAGGTTAAAGTCTTTAAATTTGACATCAATACCGCGAACTAGCGCCTCTTTTTCTATTTTGCTGGCTATAAATTTATTGCCAAAAGAGCTAAAGATAAAGCCAAAAATGCAAGCTACTATGAGCACAAGCGCGCCAACTATGTAAGCTACTTTTTTCATAAAATTCCTTTATATTAGTTTTACATATCATAAAACTTTAGTCACTTAGACTAAAGTTTTTAATAAAATTCACTATAAATTATTGACTTTTTCAGAAAAAAATGCTAGGATTTCATCACTCAAAAATAAAGAGTGCTAAAAAAGACAATTAAACTAAAAGGATGAACAATGAACTTTCAACCATTAGGCAAGCGTGTCCTAGTCGAACGCGTAGAAGAGACAAAGACGACAGCTTCGGGCATAATTATACCTGATAACGCAAAAGAAAAACCTTTAAGCGGCGAGGTAAAAGCAGTTGGCGCTGAAGCTGAGGGCGTAAAAGTTGGCGAAAAAGTAGTATTTGCTAAATACGCTGGCACTGAGGTAAATTTAGATGATAAGACATATCTTGTTTTAAACATCGACGACATTTTGGGCGTGATTAAATAATTTAAAAAGGAAAGACAATGGCAAAAGAAATTTTTTACTCTGATGATGC
Organism: Campylobacter concisus; assembly: GCA_963516555.1. Taxonomy (GTDB): domain Bacteria; phylum Campylobacterota; class Campylobacteria; order Campylobacterales; family Campylobacteraceae; genus Campylobacter_A; species Campylobacter_A concisus_BA. Next base: position 10,945 of record CAUQCU010000001.1, read on the forward strand.
AAGAAACCGCCTATACGAGGGCGTAAAAAAACTAAATGACGCTGTAAAAGTGACAATGGGACCAAGAGGCAGAAATGTCCTTATCCAAAAGAGCTTTGGCGCTCCAAATATCACAAAAGACGGCGTTAGCGTGGCTAAAGAGGTTGAGCTAAAAGATACTATCGAAAACATGGGTGCAAGCCTAGTTAGAGAAGTAGCAAGCAAGACAAACGACCAAGCAGGTGACGGCACTACAACAGCAACTGTGCTAGCTCACGCGATATTTAAAGAGGGTCTTAGAAACGTAACTGCTGGCGCAAATCCTATCGAAGTAAAACGCGGTATGGATAAAGAAGTAGCAGCTCTTATAGATGCGCTAAAAAACATCTCTAAAAAAGTTTCTGGCTCAAAAGAGATCGCTCAGATCGCTACTATCTCTGCTAACTCAGACGAGAGCATCGGCAAGCTTATCGCTGATGCGATGGAGAAAGTCGGCAAAGATGGCGTCATAACAGTAGAAGAGGCAAAGTCTATCCAAGATGAGCTAAGCGTTGTTGAGGGTATGCAGTTTGACCGCGGATATCTAAGCCCATACTTCATCACAAACCCTGAAAAGATGCAAGTTGAGCTAAGCAATCCATTTATATTGCTATTTGATAAGAAGATCACAAATTTAAAAGACCTGCTTCCAGTGCTTGAGCAAGTACAAAAGAGTGGCAAACCACTTCTAATCATCGCTGAAGATATCGAGGGTGAGGCACTTGCAACGCTTGTTGTAAATAAGCTTCGTGGCGTACTAAACATCTCAGCTGTAAAAGCTCCTGGCTTTGGCGACAGAAGAAAAGCTATGCTTGAAGATATCGCTATTTTAACAGGTGGTGAAGTTATCAGCGAAGAGCTAGGTAGAACACTTGAGAGTGCCACTATAAACGACCTTGGACAAGCTTCAAGCGTAGTTATCGACAAAGATAACACTACTATCGTAAATGGTGCAGGCGAGAAGTCAGCGATCGACGCTAGAATAACTCAAATAAAAGCGCAAATCGCTGAGACTACAAGCGACTACGACAAAGAAAAACTTCAAGAGCGCCTTGCAAAACTAAGCGGTGGCGTGGCTGTTATCAAAGTAGGTGCTGCGACTGAGACTGAGATGAAAGAGAAAAAAGACCGCGTAGATGACGCTCTAAGCGCTACTCGTGCAGCTGTAGAAGAGGGCATCGTAGTAGGTGGCGGTTCAGCTCTTATCCTCGCTTCAAAGAGTGTAAATTTAAATTTACAAGGTGACGAGGCAATCGGTGCTGAGATCGTTAGAAGAGCGCTTCGTGCTCCACTTCGCCAAATCGCTGAGAACGCTGGCTTTGACGCAGGCGTAGTAGCAAACGCGGTTGAGACAAGCAAAGATGCAAATTTTGGCTTTAACGCTGCAACTGGCGAATATGTAAATATGTTTGAAGCTGGCATCATCGATCCAGTTAAAGTTGAGAGAGTTGCGCTACAAAACGCTGTTAGCGTGGCTAGCTTGCTACTAACCACTGAAGCAACTATCAGCGAGATAAAAGAAGAAAAAGCAATGCCTGCAATGCCTGACATGGGCGGAATGGGTGGCATGGGCGGCATGATGTAAACCCGAATTTACCCGACTCTTCGTCGGGTAAATCTCTAAAGTCTCAAATTTATAAAGTGACTAGAATTAATAAAAATTTAATTTTTTTTATCTATAATTCCAAAACTACTTAATAAAAAGATAAATTTATGATAGAAGAAATTTTTAGAGAATACGATATACGTGGGATTTTCGGGCAAGACTTAAAAGAAACTAGCGTCAAGGCGATCGGGTTAAATTTGGGCCGAGAAATGCTACGCAGGGGCGCAAAAAACATTAGCGTGGGATATGACGCTAGATTAAGCGCGGGCGAGATATTCGGCTGGTTGGTTAGTGGGCTAAATTTGGCCGGGATCAAGGTCTACAATATCGGCTTATTGCCGACGCCGGTCGGGTATTTTAGCGTGTTTACGGATAAATTTGATGCAAACGTAATGATAACCGGCTCTCATAATCCAAAAGAGTACAACGGTTTTAAAATCACGATTTTTAAGGATAGTTACTTCGGCGAGGATTTGCAAAAGCTAAAAGTCGCTGTGTTAGCAGACATCGTGGCAAAAACGCAAATTCCAAACGATCTGAGAGCCGAAAAATTCGACATCGCGACGCCTTATAAAAATTTTCTTATAGAGCAATTTGCGCATTTAAAAGCCTTACCGCTTAAAATCGTCATTGACTGCGCAAACGGCGCGGTCGGAGCGGTGCTACCTGAAATTTGCGAGGCGTTAAACTTAGACGCTAAAATTTTATACCCCGAGCCCGACGGAAACTTCCCAAATCATCACCCAGACCCTAGCGAGGAGAAAAATTTAAGCGATCTAAAAACCGCGCTCAAGGGCGAATTTGACATAGGATTCGGTTTTGACGGCGACGGTGACCGCATCGCGGTTCTAACCAAAAAACGTAACATAAAAGGCGACGAACTAGCCTATCTATATAGCCTTGCGATGAAAAATCCGCGAGTGCTGGGCGAGGTAAAATGCTCGCAAAATATGTACGACGAAATCGATGCGCACGGTGGCAAAAGCTTCATGGGCAAGACTGGCCACAGCAATATAAAAAAGGCGATGAAGGAGCTAAATATCGACATGGCAGCTGAGGTTAGCGGGCATATTTTCTTTAAGGAGCGGTATTTTGGCTTTGACGATGCGACGTATGCGATGTTTCGCACGCTAGAGCTTGTAGCTAAGGGCTTTAACCTAGACGGCGAGCTTGATAAACTGCCTAAGGTCTTTAGCACCGACGAGATAAAAATAAAAACAACCGACGCGCAAAAATTTAAGCTGGTTGCAAAGCTAAAAGAGATTTTGGTTGAAAATTATGAAAACGGCGATGCGCAAAATTTACTAGAAGGCTTAGGTAAGATAGCCGAAATCATCGATATAGACGGTATTAGAGTGAGATTTGATGACGGTAGCTGGGCGCTGGTGCGAGCATCAAATACTACGCCTGTTATCGTCACGAGATTTGAGGCTAAGAATGAAGAGGTATTAAATAAAATACAAAACAAGATTAGTAAGATTTTAATGGATGTAATATATTAAGAAATATTTATTTTTGGAGAATTAATGAAAGTATTATTATTAGCTGGTGGTTTTGGAACTAGGCTTGCCGAGGAAACATCTGTTAGACCAAAACCTATGGTTGAAATAGGCGGTAGACCAATAATTTGGCATATAATGAAAATTTATAGCCAGTATGGATTTAATGAATTCGTAATCTTGCTTGGTTATAAGGGTTACTACATAAAAGAGTATTTTGCTAATTACTTTTTACATAGAAGTGATGTTACAATTGATCTAAAAACGAACAATATGACTATTCACAACAATTTTAGCGAGGATTGGAAAATAACACTTCTTGATACTGGACTAGAAACAATGACTGGCGGTAGAATAAAAAGAGCCGAGGAATATATAGGTGGTGAAACTTTTATGTTAACCTATGGAGATGGCGTGAGCGATATAAATATAAAAAATTTGGTTGAATTTCATAAATCTCATGGTAAATTGGCTACAATGACTGCATTCCAGCCTGATGGGAGATTTGGAGCATTAGACATAAATAATGATAATATTATTACATCATTTTTAGAAAAACCAAAAGGTGATGGAAATTGGATAAATGCAGGTTTTTTTGTATGTGAGCCAAAGGTGCTTGATTATATTACCAATGGAGATGCAACCATTTTTGAGCAAGAGCCACTTTCAAATTTAGCCAAAGACAGACAACTTTGTGCTTTTAAGCATAATGGTTTTTGGAAGCCTATGGATGCCTTGAGAGATAAACAAGTTTTGGAAAAAATGTGGGATACTGGTAAAGCTCCTTGGAAAACGTGGTAATAGATTATGTTTAAAGATATTTATAGTGGAAAGAATATTTTGGTGACAGGACACACTGGTTTTAAAGGCTCATGGTTAGTGTATTGGCTTGCAAATATGGGGGCGAACGTGGTTGGCTACTCAAATGAAATTCCAACAAAGCCAAGCCACTTTAAGCTATTAAATTTAGATATAAAAAGTATTTTTGGTGATATAAGAGATACTGAAAGGATGGAGCTTGCTATAAAAGAGGTGAAGCCAGATATCGTCTTTCACTTAGCAGCTCAACCACTTGTAAGATTGTCATATAAAAATCCTATTGAAACTTACGAAACGAATGTCATTGGCACGCTAAAAGTTTTTGAAGCATGTAGGAAAAATAATGTCAAGGCCATCGTTAATATTACTAGCGATAAATGCTACGAAAATAAAGAGTGGGTTTGGGGATACCGAGAGAACGATCCTATGGGTGGATACGATCCATACAGCTCCTCAAAGGGTTGCGCCGAAATTTTAACTAGCTCGTATAGAAATTCGTTTTTTAATTTGGACGAATATAAAAAATCTCACGAGACGCTACTCGCGAGTGCTAGGGCAGGGAATGTCATAGGTGGTGGAGACTGGGCGGATGATAGGCTTATTTGTGATGTTATTAGGGCGGCATCTAAAAGCGAAGTTGTATTGATAAGGAATCCAAAAGCTACTCGTCCATGGCAACATGTGCTTGAGCCCCTAAGTGGTTATTTGCTTTTAGGGCAGAGGTTGTTGGAAGGCAAAAAGGAATTTGCTGATGGTTGGAATTTTGGTCCTAGCGAAGAGGGTAGTTATAATGTAGGTGATGTTTTGTTGGAGCTTAAAAAACATTGGGACAAAGTTGAGTTTAAGTTTGAGGCAAACTCGCAAAATCCTCATGAAGCAAATTTGTTAAAGCTTGATTGCTCGAAAGCAAATATAAAACTTGGTTGGAAGCCTACGTGGGACAGTAAAATTGCTTTTGAGAAAACTATAGAATGGTATAAAAGTTTTTATGAAAACAATAAAATAGACACCGAACAAAATTTAAAAGATTATATAAAAGAGATGATATGATGATAAAAGTTAGCGATTTTATAGCAAAATTTATAGCCGAGCATAAAGATACAGCAAAGACTGTATTTATGGTCTCGGGTGGTGGCAATATGCACTTAATAGATTCGCTTGGTAAAAATAAAATTTTAGAGTATGTCTGCAACCATCATGAACAGGCTTGTGCGATAGCTGCAGAAGGTTATGCGCGTGTCTCAAATAAGATCGGTATCGCGTATGTTACCACGGGTCCTGGCGGGACGAATGCGATTACTGGCATTTACGGTGCTTGGGTGGATTCGATCCCTACGATGATCATATCGGGGCAGGTTAAATTTCAAACGACTATTGCTTCGCAACCCGAGCTAAATTTGCGTCAGCTCGGCGATCAAGAGGTCAATATCGTTGATATTGTAAGACCTATCACAAAATATGCCGTAATGATAACGGATAAAAATAGTATAAAATTTTATCTGCAAAAAGCTGTTTATGAGGCTAAACACGGCAGACCCGGACCCGTATGGCTGGATGTGCCGCTAGACATACAAGGTGCTATGGTGGATGAAGCGGATTTGATAGAATTTGAAATCCCAGAAGAGCCTAAATTCGATACAAAAATCCCGCAGGTTTTAGATGCGTTAAAAGTTGCTGAACGTCCCGTAATTATTGCCGGTAATGGCGTAACGCTTGCCGGTGCGAATGAAGATTTTCTAAAACTAATCAAAATTTTAAAAATTCCCGTTATCAGTACTTTTGCTAGATACGATATCGTTAGAAATGACCATGAGCTATTTTTTGGTAGATATGGCACTATCGGCAATAGAGCGGCAAATTTTGTCGTGCAGAATTCCGATCTCATCATTGCCATAGGTGCTAGATTAAATATCCGTGCAATCAGCTATAACTGGGAATTCTTCGGCAGAGAAGCCAAAAAAATTTTAGTCGATATCGACCAAAACGAACTAGACAAAAAAACTATTGCTGCAGATATTAAGATAAAATCCGATGCGAAGGTTTTTATATCAGATTTGCGATCTGTGCTGAAAGATGAGCTGGATTTTGGAGCTTGGCTTGAAATTTGTAAAAATTACAGAAAGAATTATTCTACGATTGAGCCTTTTAGACAAAATGTAAAAGAGTGGGTTGATTCATATAATTTTTTCGATGTGCTATCTAATAATAAACGAGATTTAGTTTATGTATTTGGTAACGGCACAGCATGTGTTTCATCGTATCAAAGCTTGCGCATATATGAGAATCAAAAGGTGGTAGTAAATTCAGGTTGCGCTTCTATGGGATATGACCTGCCTGCTGCAATCGGTGCTTGTTTCGCAAATGGTAAAAAAGATACGATTTGCGTTACGGGTGAAGGTAGCTTGCAGATGAATATTCAAGAGTTTCAGACAATAATTCATAATAAGCTCCCAATCAAAATCTTTGTTCTGAATAATGCAGGCTATATTTCTATCAGAAATACTCAAAACAACTTTTTTAAAGGGCACAAGGTAGGCTCGGATAAAGATAGCGGCGTCAGCTTTCCTAATATCGTAAAATTAGCAGAGGTTTATGGATTTGAAGCCTGCAGGATAGAAAATCAGTTAAATTTAAAAGGGGAGTTGGAGAAAATTCTATCCAAACCAGGTGCGGTAGTTTGCGAAATAATGCTTTCGCCTACTGAAAAAATGGAGCCAAAATTATCGTCCGAGATAAAGCCTGACGGCAAAATGGTTTCAAAGCCGCTTGAGGATATGTTCCCGTTTTTGCCGCGAGAAGAATTTTATAAAAATATGATAATTAAGCTGGTAGATGAATAAAGCTGTAGTTTTTGACTTAGACGGGACTATTTATTTTGGGAGTAAAATTGCCGATTTTGCTTTGCAAACTATTGATGAGCTTCAATCCAATGGTTATAATGTCTTATTTTTTACTAATAATTCAACTAAAACAAGAGTTGAAATTTTAGATAAATTAATTAATATGGGTATAAGAACTACTGTAGATAAAATATATACCTCAGCTTATGCTAGTGCTATATTTTTGCAAAGAAATGATCTGAGAAATATATTTTTAGTTGGTAGCCGTGGTTTTAAAAGTGAATTAACGAATGCAGATATAAATATCGAGGATGAGTATAGTTGTGAAGCCGTGGTAATTGGGCTTGATTTAAATTTTAACTATAAAATTTTATCAAGAGCTCTTATTGCATTACAAAAATCTCGTAGAATAATAGTGGCAAATACAGATAAAAATTTTCCAGTAGAAAATGGTCTTTTAAGACCCGGTGCCAATGCTATGCTGAGTGCAATCCTTGGTAGTATTGATAAGAAAATTAAGCCGGATATAGTAGGAAAGCCAAATCCTTTTATGCTTGAAATTTTATGTAAGGATTGGGGGCTTGATAAACAGCATATCGTTGTGGTAGGTGATAGTATAGAAAGCGATATGGCTATGGCAAAGAATTTTAATTGTAAAGGAATCCTAGTTGGCAATGACATTACATTGCTGGATGTTAAGAATAAAATTTTAAGGAGCTAAAATGAATGTTTTAGAATACGAGATGATCGATATTCTTAAAAGACTTAAAGATGAATACGGTGTTTTTGAGATCAAAGCAGAGTACGAGAATGAAGGCAGTAGGCAGGAGGAGCTTTGTAGACTAAAAGATATTACCTCTAAAGTTGGGCTTCCTATTATTATGAAAATTGGAGGTGTCGAAGCGGTAACCGATATATATAACGCTATTACTCTAGGTGTAAATGGTATCATAGCGCCGATGGCAGAAACAAAATTTGCCGTTAGTAAATTTTTGGGAGCTATAAACACTTTCGTTGCTGAGGATAATCGCAATGACATAGAATTTGCGATCAATGTAGAGACCATAACCTGCTATGATAATTTTGATGATATTCTTTCCTTGTCTAATATAAATACTCTTTCTGGCGTAACAATTGGAAGAGTTGATTTTACAAGTTCGATGGGTAAAGATAGGAGCTTTGCAGATAGCGATGAAATGCTAAGACATTGTGAAAATATTTTTACTAAAGCGAGAGCTAAGGGATTAAAATGCGGTTTAGGTGGAGCCATATCCGCAAAGTCGTGCGATTTTATTAAATATCTCATTTCCAAAGGACTGCTTGATAAATACGAAACGCGAAAGATTGTCTATCATAAAGACGCCATAAATAATATGGAGGCTGGAATTTTAGTCGGTGTGGAATTTGAATTAGCCTGGCTTAAAAGCAAACGTAGGTATTATCACAGAATCAAGTCTGAGGATGAGAAGAGAATCGAAATGCTTGAAAAAAGGCTAAGCAACAAATGAATCTCTTTATTACGGGCGGTAGCGGTTTTATCGGTTCGCATCTAAAAAAGCGTTTTGCGCTAAATGTAAATTTTAACGTTTTCGCTCCAAAAAGCAGCGAGCTAAATTTGACTGACGAAAGCGCGGTTGACGATTTTGTCCGTGGGCATAAAATCGATACTATCGTCCATCTAGCTAATCGTGGCGGCGGTCGTGATACGCTGGATATGACAAATGTGACTGAGTACAATTTGCGGATTTTTTTCAATATTGCTAAGCAAAAAAATAAGGTTGCAAAGATCATATCGTTTGGAAGCGGTGCGGAATACGGAAAACACAAGCCGATAATAAATGCTCGCGAGGATTATTATAAAGAGGCGCTTCCGCTTGATGAATACGGTTTTTACAAAGCTATCACGTCGCATTACATTGAGGATTGTGCGGATAATATTATCCAACTTCGTTTATTTGGAATTTACGGCGAAATGGAGAATTACCGCTATAAATTTATCACAAATGCCGTAGTAAAAAACCTACTGCACCTACCCATCACGATCAATCAAAATGTATTTTTTGATTATATGTATGTTGAGGATATACTAAACATAGTGGAATTTTATATAGAAAATAATGCACGGCATAAAATTTACAACGCAAGCAGCGGGACAAAAGTAGATCTGCTTAGCCTGGCTGCGCTAGTAAATGAGGCGAGCGATTTTAAATCCGAAATAATCGCGCTAAATGAAGGGCTGAATAACGAATACACTTCTGACAACAGCCTATTAAAATCTGAAATGAAAGATAAATTTAAGCTTACGCCGCATTCGGAAGCGATCGGTAAAATTCATAAATATTTTAAGCGAAATTTTACTAGCCTAGACTTAGATACCATAAAAAAAGACCCATATTTGGGAAAAATCAGTGAAATTTGGAAAGGTAAAAAATGACCCCTCAAGAATTAAAACAAGAAATTTTAGAAAAGACAAAAGAGTATTATAGGCTGGTTCATGAGCCGGCACATCACGCTAAATTTGAGCCTGGTAAAAGTCGCGTAAATTACGCAGGCAGGGTTTTTGATGAGCATGAAATGGTAAATTTAGTAGATAGTTCACTTGATTTTTGGCTCACATATGGCGCATATTCCAAAAAATTTGAAAAAGAATTTGCAAAAATGCTTGGCGTAAAATGGGCGTTTTTGGTAAATAGCGGAAGTAGCGCAAATTTGCTTGCATTTTTTGCGCTTACCTCGCCACTTTTAAAAGAACGCCGTATAAAGAAGGGTGACGAAGTTATAACCGTAGCGGCCGGTTTTCCTACAACGGTTGCACCTATCGTACAATATGGTGCCGTTCCTGTTTTTGTTGATATGGAGCTTGAGTATTTTAACATAGATCATACAAAGCTCGAGCTTGCGCTTAGTCCAAAAACGAAAGCCGTTATGGTAGCTCATACCCTGGGGAACCCTTTTAATATAAAGGCTGTGAAAGAATTTTGTGATAAGCATGATTTGTGGCTTATCGAGGATAACTGCGACGCGCTCGGCTCGCTGTATGAGGGCAAACCTACCGGTACGTGGGGCGATATAGGCACGAGCAGTTTTTATCCGCCGCACCATATGACGATGGGCGAGGGTGGCGCTACCTATACGAATAATCCGTTGCTTAAAAAAATTATGCTTAGTATGCGAGATTGGGGGCGCGACTGCTGGTGCGAAAGCGGGGTGGATAATACTTGTAAAAAGCGTTTTTCACAAAAATTTGGCGAGCTTCCGATAGGCTATGATCACAAATATGTATATTCTCATTTTGGCTTTAACTTAAAAGTGTCTGATATGCAAGCTGCTGTGGGCTGCGCTCAGATAGAGAAATTTCCTACATTTGTAGCTAGGCGCAAAGAAAATTTTAAAAGACTATATGATGGGCTAAAAGATATAAAAGATCTTATTTTGGTAACACCTCAACCAAATTCTAACCCAAGTTGGTTTGGTTTTATGATGACCGTCGCGGATGGAGCGAAATTTAGTAGAAACGATCTTAGCGAGTATTTAGAGAAAGCGGGAATTCAAACCAGAAATCTATTCGCTGGAAATATGACGCGACATCCGCTATTTGCAGATCTGCAAGTGGGTAAGGATTATCGCGTCGTAGGCGAGCTTAAAAATACCGATAAGATAATGAACGATAGCTTTTGGATAGGTGTGTATCCTGGCATGAGTGCTGAAAAGATAAAGTATATTATAGATATAATTGTTGGATTTGTGGTTAGTAAATGAGTAAAAATAAAATAGCTATTTGTATTTTATTGTTTATTATTTTTATTGTTTTAGTGTACAAAGTTTCGTATACTATTTTCATAATTTTTTCAGACCCAAATTATCAAACTTTCCAATATAATTATTGGGCATATTATTTTATTAATAAAGATAAATATTTTATTTTTAATTTTTATCTTTTTTATATATTTATGGTTTCAGCCTTTTTTTCAATAGTTTTATGGGTTAAATGCTATATGGATAATAAAATATGAGAACGTGTTTGTGCCGGCTGAAAAATAAAATAAATCAAAAAAAAGCTATAGTTATTATATCTGCTTTTGCTATATTATTTCAACTATTATTTTATGTTTACGGTATAGCTACAAATTATAAGTTAGCCAATGAATTTAAATATATAGATGAGGAGACTATTTTAAAAGATATTAATGTATCCAACCATAAGTATATAAATAATAACCTACTTTTTAACCCTGCTCTAACTTCATATGCGTATAACTCTTTTGATAATATACTGTTGCATGATAAAAAAGGAAGTGGCTTTACCTTTTTTAATAATCCAAAATACCTTGTTCTTGATTCATATGAGAAAAAAGGATATTCATACTTATCGGAGGCATATAAAGAACATATAGCCAATGTACAGTATAATAGAGATTTAAATTTAACTCTAGAAGAAGCTAATTATAAGGATAATAGTTTTTTAAAAAATGATAGACAAAAGATGTTTTTGGAGTACCCATTATTTTATGCAGACTCACTCGATGAGCTTAAAAATAAAGTTGATTTTATTTCTTACAATGTATTTGAACAAAATATGCAAGTTTTAAGTAGATATTATTGGCATGAAGCCTCTTTTATGTTGCTACCAATAAGCGATATAAAATCATATAGAAATAATTCAGAAATTTTTTCTCAATATGGCTATTTTAGTTTATATGCTATTGATTATATATCGGAAATATTAGGTGGTTTCAATATAAACAATTTTGAAAAATCAAAAAATATTGTTAATTTAGTTTATTTCTTAATCACAATATATTTCATAGTATCACTTTTTGATGATACTACATTTAGGGGCTGTCTAATACTTTTGGCTTGTATCAGGCTTCTTTCTATACCATATTATGCTTATCACTATGCTCCGGGCGTTATAGATACAAGACATTTTTTTGACTTGATTATCGTTTTGCTATTATACTATGCATCTCGTGTACCGAAATCAAGTAAATATTTGTTGTTTTTAGCATCGTTACTCGCAGTTTTATCAATTTTAATGTCTAATGATTTTGGTTTATTTATTTTTGTATCATTGCTTGGAACGTTTATTGTAAAATATGTGTTGCTGGCTATTTATGAAAAAAGATTATCAATAACTAGATTAGTATTGGTTGTAATTTATGCAATAATAGGATTAGTTTCTTATATAAAATATCCACTAATGAAAAATCCTTCCATAAAATATTTTTTAGATGGATTTTATTCATTTAGTATGCCAATGGCTTTATTCTTTTTTATACTTGCTATTGTCATGATTCAGTGGTTAATGCTAATTTTATTTTTTAATAAATTAAGAGAGCATAAGTATTTAGATAGTTATATTTTTTTATTGTTTTATACGGAATTTTTATATACTTATTTTATATGGAAATTAGATAATTTATCCATGAATTTATTTATATTTTCATTACCTTTTTTTATTGTATTGGCTGTTGCAAAAATTAAATACAAACAAGTATTGTATAGTATTATTTTTATATGTTTAATTTTTTATTATATAAAATTACCTTTTGCATATTTTTCTGATATATATAATTTTAATTTAATTTTTAATAATCATAAGACTTATGTTTGGAATCATGATAGGGCTGGTGGCATTGTTTCAACATATTCTTTCGAGTTATTTGAAGATTCTTTAAAACTTATAGATAAATATTCTAGAAGTGATAGTAAAATCTATATGATTTCAAAATATGATAATGTATTGCAATTTTTTTCAAAGAAATATTCCGGATTAAAATATTTTGAATTAAAATCTTTTTTGGTATCAGATATAGAATATAAAGAGGTTATTGAATTATTGAATAAAGATGCCGATATATTATATGTGGATAGCGATATAGATAGAGATTATGAATTAGAAATTGGAAAACGTAATTTTTTTGATATATATGGTAGTTATTGGTATAATGAAAATATAAAACAGAGAATTTCTAAGCTTAAGACTCTGAGTAGGCTATTTAATGATGTTAAAAATAATTATGTGCTTATCGAAAAAGGTAAATTAATTAATGTATATAAGAAAATATAATATATTCTTTATAGTATTGCTGTTTATTTTAGTAATGTCTCTTTCAGTAGTTATCGCAAGTCAAAGAATTATTAATCAAAATCTTAATATTGCTTTAAGTACTCTATATCAGTCTACTTCTAATGCAATAAATGGTGAAAATATTTTTTTTAAGACTAATATACAATTCAAATTTGATAGAATAATAAGCAGTTATGAAAATTTATTCCAAACAGCAGATTATAATGAAGGATTGCGATTAGAATTTAGTGAAGATAGCGCCTATTTACTTTTTCCAGATGCTAATGGCAAGCTATTTGGTATCCCTATAAATATTGATACTAGATCAAACTTAAATCGAATATATAGATTACAAATAATTTATATTGATCATAAAGTATATATAAATCTTAATGGAAAAAATATTATAAATGATTTTTCTAATGTGTATCCAAAATTTAGTAATATAAAGTTTGGAGGAGGATTTGACGGTAGCAGAGAATTTAAAAATGGAAAGATTTTAAATAATGATTTTATTTTAACCAATTTAAATAATTATGATTTCTCTTTTTATCTTATAATACTACTAGTCATATTAATATTAATAAATATTAAATTAATATTATCTAGTATAAACAAAAATAATATATTTAATTTATCAAAGAACTACATATATAATAAAAATATTTATAATAAACTGCTTTTATTAAGGACTATAGCATGGGCTATGGTATTTATAATACATGGATACATTATTTTTTATAATTCTAAGGTAAATGAAAATTTAAGCAAGATATTTATGGGTGATATTGATCTAACCTTTTTGAAGTACCCATCTGCATGGGGGGGGTATGGATATTTTTTGTTTTATCGGGGTTTCTTATGGGCAAAGCATTTATTACAAAAAGATATTCTTATGGTGATAGCGGAATTCTATATTTCTATAAAAACCGAATTTTGCAAATATTTCCTATATATTATTTTTGCATATTTATCCTTGCTATTTTCGTACATCCTGAAATTTTTCGACCAGAAAATATCAAATCGCTTATAAGAGTAGCTACGTTTACAAACGATAGTTTACTAAATATAAATATTGATGGCGCGCTATGGTCTTTGAGTACAGAAATTCAATTTTATATCCTGGTTCCTTTTTTGGTACAATTTGTCGTATTTCTATCGGACAAGATTGGATTAAATAAGGTATTATTTTTGGTTATTTTGTTTGGCGTAGTAGAAAGATTTGCCTTGTATAAAATGAATTATAGTGGTGCAGTTGATTTCGAATTTTGGGATAGGTGTATCTATAAGCCTTTGTATTGCAATATAGACTTATTTATATTTGGTATATTAGCAAATTTATATATAGATGATATAAGTAGAAAATATAAATTTAAATATATTGGCTTTTTTATAGGAATAATACTGGCGCTTTTATTGTTCGTAAATTTCTTTTTTAGCTATTATACTTTTAACAACTATATAGAATTTTATGCGGAGAAATTTATTTATCTTTTACCTACTTTTACTGCATTAATGACGTTTTTCTTAATTATTCTAATAGAGTATAAAGATATATTATTTGACATTAAAAATAATAAAAGCATATTACATTATTTTGGAATTATGACCTTTGTAATTTATGTTTGGCATGAGCCCGTTCTTTTTAAAGTGCATCAAATCATAGATCAGTATCATCTAGGTATAGGTCTTAATTTGCTTATAGGGCTTTGTTATTGTTTGTTCTTTGGGTTTCTATCATATATCTTCATAGAAAAACCGATGGGTTCGTATAAGAAAAAGGGCGTCTAAATGCCTATAAAACGCCAACTCATATCCTTCCTCCTCGTCGGAATTCTAAACACCGCTTTCGGATACGGGCTGTTTGCTCTTTTTATCTATATCGGTCTATATTATCCTCTCGCCGTGTTGTTTTCTACGATACTGGGTGTATTATTTAACTTTAAAACTATAGGCAATCTAGTATTCGGTAGTAGCGATAATAGGCTGATTTTTAAATTTGTTTTGGTATATGTTATAACATATCTCTTAAACATATTTTTCTTATGGCTCTTTAAACGGCTCGGATTTGAGAATATGTATATAAACGGCTTCGTATTGGTTGTACCGATAGCCATAATTTCGTTTATATTGAATAAATTTTTTGTTTTTAGGAGATGATATGAAAAAAATTAGCGTCGTTACTGCGTGTTTTAACGAGGAAGAAAACGTGAAGGAGGTCTATGCTAGGGTTAAAAAAGCGATGTCGCAATTCCCGCAGTATGCATACGAGCATATTTTTATAGACAACGCTTCTACCGATAGAACGGTCGAAATTTTAAAAGCTCTTGCAAAAGATGATAAGAATTTAAAGATCATCGTAAATTCTAGAAACTTCGGTCATATCAAATCCCCGACCTATGCGCTTTTGGGGGCGGAGGGGGATGCCGTGATCTCTATCGTAGCAGATCTGCAAGACCCGCCCGAGATGATACCGGGGCTCATAGAAAAGTGGCAAGAAGGCAATGATCTAGTTCTTGCCATCAAGCGCGATAGCGATGAGAAAGGCGTTATGTTTAAGATACGTGAGCTTTACTACGAGCTGCTCTCCAAACTTTCCGAGATCGAAATTTTTAAGAATTTCACTGGCTTCGGACTTTTTGATAAAAAGGTAATTACGGCGCTTAGGCGGATGAACGATCCGTATCCGTTTTTTCGCGGAATGCTTGCGGAAGCGGGCTATAAGGTAGCTAAAATTCCTTACGATCAGCCTATAAGAATTCGCGGAGTTACCAAAAATAATTTATACACGCTTTACGATATGGGGATTTTGGGCATAATCTGCAATTCCAAAGTCCCTCTTAGGCTTGCGACTTTCATAGGTATGATAACGGGCGTTTTAAGCATAGTGGTGGGACTCGTTTATTTCGTGCTAAAACTCATATATTGGGACGAGATGAGCGTGGGCATAGCGCCTCTTATCATACTTTTTTCCTTCGTTTCGTCCGGAATTTTATTTTTCATCGGTATAATAGGCGAATACGTCGGCGCGATCTATACTCAGGTACTAAATCGTCCGCTGGTCTTTGAGAAAGAAAGAATAAATTTTGACGAATGAGATACTTTTAAGCATCGCTATACCTACTTATAATAGGGCGAAATTTTTAGATATAAGCCTAAATAGCCTATGCAAAAGCGTGCGTAAAAGCGTGCGAAACGACGTTGAAATTTTGATTTTAGATAACGCTTCTACGGATGAGACTCGCGATGTTGTAAAAAAATACGCCGAGCATAAATTTCTAAAATATATAAAAAACGATGAGAATATAGGCGCGGATAATAATTTTAAAAAAGCGATCTCGCTATCGCGCGGAAAATATGTGTGGATATTCGGCGACGATGATTTGGTATTTGACGATACGATTTTGTATTTAGCGCAAATACTGGATGCCCCAACCGCATTCGGCATCGTTCATTTAAAAGCTCAAAATTTTACTGATGAGACTAGTCCTGCGGAATTTCAAGAATTTAAGAATTTCAAAATTTACGACGGCGCTAAAGCGGAATTTATCCAAGAAGCGCATACTAATTTAACCTTTATAACGTCCAATATCGTAAATAAAAGCCTATTTGATAAAATTGACCTAAATACGATAGCTAATAACAATCTAGGACAGCTATATTGGAATATAGCGTGCGCAATTTTAACCGATAAGCAAGCGGTCGTATTTGATAAAATCTATGCGGCGAGGCAGTTTAATAGCGGAAACTATAATTTTTCCGAAGTTTTCGGTATAAATTTAAACGATACGTTAAGTTCGATCGAGAAAAATTACGATGCGAAATTTATAACCGAAATTTTTAGGAAAAGACTTTTAATATATTATTATCCCGCCAATATTATTCGGATACGCAACGGGCTTTCGGCGGTTAGAAATGAAAACTGCTTTCGCAATTTATATAAAATTTATAAGAAATATCCGCTATTTTGGATATTTACGGTCAGCGCGATGTGGATCCCGAAAAAGCTAGGTCTCTTAATGGTTAAATTTATGCAAAAAACGATTTAGGACGGAATTTGCTATCTAAAATTTCATACATGGCGCTAGCGCAGATATTTTTCGCTTTTACGTCCGTAGTATCGATTTTAGTGCTGCCTAAATTATTATCTTTAGAAAGTTTCGGATATTATCAGCTGTTTATATTTTTTGCAAATTACGTAGAGCTTTTGCATTTCGGGCTATCTGATGGCATATATCTAAGATACGGCGGCAGGCGGTTTGAATCGATTTCAAAGCGAACTTTAAAATCTCAAATTTACGCTATGGAAATTTTATATGCCCTAGAATGCCTAATTATATTTTTTGCCGTCTATACCTTTTCATTCGATAAAAGACTATTTTTATATATCGCTATTTCGGGCGCTATTACGGTGCCTAGATCGTTTTTATATAATCTTTTGCAAAGCATAAATGAGATTAAAAAGTCTATCGTAGTTTTACTTATAGAGAGAATTTTTGTTTTATCATCCATTGCAATAGTTTATTTCGTAGATTTTGATAAAACTAGGTTTTTGATATTTTCATTTATTTTTGCCAGATTTATATCTTTCGCTTATATTTGTTTTTTATGCAGAGATGTTTTTAAGGCAAAAACGACCCCCTTCGTAAAAAGCTTATTTTATATATTCAAAAATATGCGAATAGGTATAAAATTAACGATCTCTACGCTTTGTAATATATTTTTGGTTTTTATCGCAAGATCGATGATCGCATGGAAATTTAGCGTTATAGTATTCGGAAAAATTTCGCTAGTATTGTCGTTATTAAATTTCGCTCTATTTTTTATCAACGCATTTTCGGCGATTTTGTTTCCGATTTTGCGGAATAAAAGCGCTAACGAGCAAAATGAAATTTTTAAAATTTTAGACGACGGACTATCCGTCATATTTATATTTTTATTTCTTTTTGCGTATCCGATGCAGATATTGCTTGCTCTGTGGCTGCCAAAATACGCGGACGCGCTGCATTATATGCCGATAATTTTTGCTATATTTTTATGCGAAGGAAAGACGCTTTTGCTTACTAATTCATATTTTAAAGCATTGCGAAAAGAGCAGCAGATGCTTCGCGTAAATTTAATAATTTTGACCCTGTTTCCGATATTTATAATGCTTGCGGTAGTCGTATCAGACGATCTATTTATCATAATGTTTTGTCTATTTTTATCTCTTTTCTTAAAATACGTTGCGTTAAGTCGCGAGCTAGCTAAATTTATAAACGGCGTAAATTTTTACAATATCGGGACGGATTTTTTTTACAGCGTTTGCTTCGTTTTTTTATCCCGCGCGGCGGGCGAAGCCTATTCGTTTTGTTTGGCGGCAGCGATGTTTATATTTTTGTTTGCGTTAAAGAGAAAAAATTTGATACGATTGTTTAGATTTGCAAATACGGCGGAGTTTAAATGAAAAAAGCCCTTATTCACGACTGGTTTAGCACCTATGCGGGCGCGGAGAAATGCATCGAGAGTTTTACCAATATCTGGGATGATTTTGAAATTTACAGTCTCATCGACTTTTTAAGCGATGCCGACAGAGATAAAATTTTAAAAGGCAAGTGCGCCCACACGAGCTTTATTCAGAAGCTGCCCTTCGCGAAGGATAAATACCGCAACTACCTGCCGCTATTCCCGCTTGCGATCGAGCAGTTTGATCTAAGTGGCTATGATGTGGTGCTATCGAGCTCACATGCCGTTGCAAAAGGGGTGCTTACGCACTCAAATCAACTTCATATCTCATATATGCATACACCAATACGCTATGCCTGGGATTTGTATCATCAGTATTTGTATGAAAGTGGTTTAAATCATGGCCTTAAAGGTATTTTGGCGAAGTATTTTCTACATAAAATTCGCCTTTGGGATGTCAGTACGGCAAACCGTGTTGATCACTATATAGCAAATAGTCACTACATCGCGCGTCGCATCAAAAAAGCCTATGGTAAATCTAGTGATGTTATCTATCCGCCTGTTGATATAGATAAATTTGCATTGCGTGAATCCAAAAGTGATTTTTATCTTACTGCTTCGCGTATGGTACCATACAAAAAGATAGACCTTATAGTAGAAGCATTTTCACAAACTGACAAAAAACTATTGGTAATTGGTGATGGACCAGACATGGGAAAAATCAAGTCAAAAGCCAGTAAAAATATCGAACTTTTGGGTTTTGCGGATGATAAAACTATGGCAGATCTAATGGGACAAGCTAAAGCCTTTGTTTTTGCTGCTGAAGAGGACTTTGGTATTACGCCTGTAGAGGCTCAAGCATGTGGCACACCAGTGATATGCTTTGGGCGCGGTGGTGCTCTTGAGACGGTTCGAGAAGGTATAAGTGGGCTATATTTTATGGAGCAAAATATAAGAGAGTTGCTTGCTACTGTGGATAAATTTGAACAAAGTTATGATAAATTTGAACCTATAAAGATCAGAGAAAATTCTTTAAAATTTTCACGAACACGCTTTGAGTCTGAAATCAAAAGCTACGTCGAGAAAAAATATGAAGAATTTAAGGAAAGACAAAATGACTAATATAATCCTAAGTGGTGGCAGTGGAACGAGGTTGTGGCCTATTAGTCGCACACTTATGCCAAAACAATTTGCCAATCTTTTTAATAGCCATTCTCTTTTTATGATGTGCTACGAAAGAAATTCTTCTTTGTGTGAAAAAACACTTGTTGTTTCAAATGAACAACAATATTTTTTAGCACTTGATCAGCTTGAATCTGTAAATGCACGTAACGTAAAATTTTTACTTGAGCCAATTGGCAGAAACACTGCTCCTGCGATTGCGCTTGCATGTTTAAGTTTAGAATATGATGAGATAGTTTTTGTAACGCCAAGCGATCATCTTATTAGGGATGAAGTTGCATATAAAAATAGTATTCTACGTGCACAAGAATACGCAGAACTTGGGTTTTTAGTGACATTTGGCATTCAACCAAAAGATGCAAATACAGGATATGGATATATCGAAGCAAATGGTGAAGATGTGCTAAGGTTTCATGAAAAACCAGATCTTGCAACAGCACAAAGTTATGTAGAGGCTGGAAATTTTTACTGGAACAGTGGTATGTTTATGTTTAAGGCCGGGGTATTTTTAAATGAGCTAAAGGAGCAAAGTCCTGAAATTTATGATACATGCGTTCGTGCGCTTGAAAATTCTAACGCGGAAAATCCGATTAGAATTAAACTAGGCAATATGCAAGAGATTCCAGCAGATAGCATCGATTACGCAGTTATGGAGCGCACGAGCCTTGCCAAAGTCGTGCAAGTAGATATAGGTTGGAGTGATTTGGGAAGTTTTGACAGTCTTGATAATGAGCTACCTAAAGATACGAATGGTAATACTATAAATGAGAAAAATATATCTCTAAATTCTAAAAATAATCTAATTATTAATTCCGACCGCATAATAGCTACTATAGATGTAGATGACCTTAATATTGTAGATACTAAAGATGCTTTACTTATATGTAAGAAAGGCTCTAGTCAAAAGGTAAAACAGGTTGTAGAACTACTTAAAGATAATGATCTGATACACTCTCATGTAACCACACATCGTCCTTGGGGCACTTATACAGTACTTGAGGATGAAAGCGGCTATAAGATTAAGCGCATAGTTGTTAAACCCGGCAAACGATTGTCATTGCAAAAACACTATCATCGTAATGAGCATTGGATTGTCGTAAGTGGAACTGCTACTGTAACTATTGGAGAGCGAAATTTTTTGCTACGTGAGAATGAATCAACCTTTATTAAAAGGGGTGAAATTCATCGTCTTGAAAATGAAGGCAAAATTCCAGTCGTCTTGATAGAAGCTCAAGTAGGCAGTTATACTGGCGAAGATGACATTGTTAGAATTGAAGATGATTTTAGTAGAGAAGGCATATGAAACAAAAAATAAGTATTTTTATAATTTTGGCAATTGATGTTTTTGGTATTTGGTTAAGTTTTGGAATAGCTATAATTTTTAAGAATCTGTTGTATGGTGATTATATATTGTTAGATATAGGTAGATATCAAGGATTAATATCTTCATATTTAATAATGGTATTTTTGCTATTCTATCAAGGGGCTTATACTAGAAGATATGACTTTTGGCATGAGAGTAGAATACTCGCGAAAAGTTGTTTTTTTACATTTTTGTTAAGTTTTGCATTTCTTGCGTCCATAAAAATAAATTATGATTTTTCACGTATAAGTTTATTTTTTAGTTTTACGATAATGACTGCTATTTTACCTATTTTAAAGTTAGTTACCAAAGAAATACTATATCGATTGGGTATATGGCAAAAAAAAGCCAAAATCATAGGGGAGAATAATGACTTTGAGTTGCAAATTTTTTCAAATCATTACTTGGGATATATCAAAACAAATGATGAAAGCTATAAATCACTTTTTATAGGAGAAGTTGGCATAGATGCATCTAACTTAAATAGATTGATTGAACAAAACATAAAAGAAAATAAAGAAATAATGTTTTTGCCAATTCTTCAGGGATATGATTTTACACAAGCTCACATTTATAATATATTTAATTCTAGAATTAGTCTTATTGCGTTACAAAATTCGCTTCAAAATAGATTTAGAACTACATTAAAAAGAGGTTTAGATATATTTTTGATAATACTAATACTTCCATTATTTCTTGTTATTTGCTTGGTTGTTACTTTGGCAATAAAGATTCAAGAACCGAATGGAAGAGTATTTTTTTCACATAAAAGAATAGGCTTTAGAGGAAAGTTTTTTGATTGTCTAAAATTTAGATCAATGAAAGAAAATAGCGATGAAATTTTGAAACAATATCTTAAAGATAATCCACAAGAAGCTTTATATTTTAGGAAATATCATAAATACAGAAGAGATCCTAGAATCACAAAGGTTGGAAATTTTATTAGAAAAACATCTATTGATGAACTTCCTCAGCTTATTAATGTTTTGAAGGGTGATATGAGCATAGTTGGACCTCGTCCTTATGCCGAGTATGAGCGTAAAGATATGGGTGAGTTTGCCGATCTTATACTGGCTGTTAAACCAGGCATTACAGGGATTTGGCAAGTGAGTGGTCGAAGTGATGTTGATTTTGCAACTCGTGCCAGAATGGATGTATGGTATATGAAGAACTGGTCTATTTGGTATGACATAGTTATAATTATTAAAACATTTGGAGTAGTTTTGTCTCGCAAAGGTGCAAGCTAATAATTATTTTTATATTAAATTTAATGGCGTAAAGATTACGCCATTAAATTTAGAGTTTGCCGCCTTCGACGACTAGAGATTCGGGATTTACGCTATCGCCATATATTGGTTTTAGTGTTGCGTCATAGTCTTTATGGAAGAAATTTTCTTTTCCAAGCTCGATGATCTCGTTATTTAACCAATCAAGCAAGGCTTTGTTGCCCTTTTTGACAGCTGGAGCTATCACATCCACATCGCCAAGCGCTTCAACGCCTACGACAAAGCCAGGAGTCTCTTTCGCCCAGGCAAAAAGTAGGGCGTTATCATGTGCTAGAGCTGCACCCCTTTTATCAACCAAAGCTGCGAAAGTTTCGGTGTTTTGATCATACTTTAAAAGCTTGATATCAGGATAATTTTTTGTAAAAAATGCGTCCGCTGTTGTGCCTTTATTGACGATTAGTGTTTTATCTTTTAGCTCATCAACGCTCTTTATCACAGCGCCCTCAGGGCTAACGATGCCAAGTGAGACCTTCATATATGGAAGCGCAAAATCAACAACTTGCGCGCGCTCAGGGGTCTTCGTGAAATTTGCAAGCGTGATATCGACCTTGTCAGCTGTGAGCACTTCGACCCTGCCAGCAGCCTCGACTAGCTCAAATTTAACCTTGCTCTCATCGCCAAGCAAGTCTTTTGCGATGCGTTTTGCAAAGTAGATGTCATAGCCTTGGTTTTTGCCGTCTTTATCGACGTAGCCAAATGGCGGTTTGTCGCTAAAAACGCCTATCCTTATATATCCACGCTCTTTGATCTTTGCGATCGTATCAGCTTGGTTTGAAGCGGCTGCTTTGTCCGCACCTTTGTCATCACCACAACCCGTTAGAAAGACGGTAGCGACTAATGCTAATAAGAAAAATTTAAATTTTCTCACTCTTTCTCCTTTGAAAAATTTAGTAAATAAGAGCGACCAAATCTCGCTCTAAACGCATTTTGATAAACAGGCAAATTATCTCTTATTTTTTCTAAAATGAGAATAAATTTAGAAATTTCTTCGCTCGCTCGCTCTTTGGATTAGTAAAAAACTCCTCTGGCTCGCTGATCTCCACGATCGCTCCAGCGTCCATAAATACGATCTTATTTGCAACCGCTCTTGCAAAGCTCATCTCGTGGGTGACTATTAGCATCGTCATGCCGTCTTTGGCTAAATTTAGTATCACATCAAGCACTTCTCTAACGATCTCTGGATCAAGCGCAGCCGTAACCTCGTCAAATAGCATGATCTCAGGGTTCAAGCAAAGGCTTCTAACTATTGCTATGCGCTGCTTTTGACCGCCGCTTAGCTCCTTTGGATAGGCAAATTTCTTATCAAGTAGCCCAACCTTGCTTAGCCACATATCAGCGGTCTTTTCAGCCTCAGCTCTATCTCTTTTTTGCACCTTTAAAGGTCCAAGAAGGACGTTATCTATGACGTTCATGTGATCAAATAGCTCGTAGCTTTGAAAGACCATGCCGACCTTTTGGCGGATCCTTTGCCACTCTTTAAATTTAGCATCTATCACTTCGCCGTCTATGACGATCTCGCCGCTTGCTATGCTCTCAAGGCCGTTTATGCATCTAAGTGTTGTGCTCTTGCCACAGCCTGATGGTCCAAGAAGCACGACTACTTCGCCACTTTTAACATCTAAATTTATATCCTTTAAGGCGTGAAGCTCTCCATAAAATTTATTTAAATTTTTAAGTTCTAAGATATTTTCGCTCATTTTAGCTCCATTTTTCTTCTAGTTTTTTCGATAGTTTTGAGACTGGATAGCAGATCGCAAAATATAAAAAGAATATAAGCGTGTATATCCAAAATGGCGCCATAGGATTTGTAAATACATTTCGCTCGATGATCTGCTGACCGACTTTGACCACCTCTACAACGCCGATTAGCACGACGATAGAGGTCGTTTTTATCATACGGCTTAGTAAATTTACAGCTCCAGGCACCAGCCTTCTAGTAGCAAGCGGGATGATGACGTAAAAGTAAATTTGAAATTTGCTAAGTCCTAGTGAGGCGGCTGACTCAAACTGGTGCTTTGGTATCGAGGTGATCGCTCCTCGCACGATATCCATCATCTCAAAAACACCCCAAAGGCTAAAGACGATGAGCGAGGCGGTAAATGCCGAGATATGCAGTCCAAAAGCCTTGCTAACGCCAAAGTAAAATAAAAATAGCCAGACGATCTGAGGCATGATACGAACGATCTCGAGGCAAATTTTTAAAATAAGATAGATAAATTTGTTTTTCATGCTCATCAAAACGCCAAGTATGAGGCCACCGATGACGGAGATGATGATAGAGATGAGCGAAATTTCAGTGCTTACTACAAGACCTTCAAGCAGTCTTAGTAAATTTTGCATGTCAAATAATATACTAACTCCTTGCATTTCTCACCCTTTTTTCGACGTAGCTAAGCGCCAGCGAGACTGGCAAGATGATGACAAGATAGCTAATAACCAGCATAAAAAGCGCCTCATCTGTTTTGTAATAAAGCCCAATGAGATCCTTTGCTACGTAAACTAGATCAGCAAGGGCTACGATACTAACGATACTTGTTTCTTTTAGTAAAAATATGACGTTTGCGCTGATGCTTGGCAGTGCCACGCTAAAGGCTTGTGGCAAGATGACATATCTTAGGAGCTGGTTTTTGCTAAGTGCGATGCTAAGTCCTGCTTCTATCTGTGACCTTCTAACCGCCTCAAAGCCAAGTCTAAAGCTCTCGCTCATATAGCTGCCACCAAGAAAACTAAGCCCCACGACCGCACAGGTAAAGCCACTCATCGACACTCCAAGCTTTGGCAAGCCGTAGTATAAAAAGAATAGCTGGATAAGAAGCGGTGTGTTTCTTGAAAGCTCAACGTAGCAATCAACTAGTTTTGAGAGAAATTTTAGCTTGTAAAATTTCACAGCCATGCAAAAAATGCCTATCAAAATAGAAAAAACGATCCCCAAAAAGGCGATCTGACAGGTGAGAATCCCAGCCTTTACAAAAAGGGGGTAAAATTTCTCAATAAACTCAAAATCCATAAACTTTAATCCAATCTGAAAAATGGAGTTATTTTATCCCATAATCATAAATTTAAAACTAATTAGATATGATCACGCTTTAAATTTAAGCTTACAAAAAGGATAAAATTTGATCGATCTTTTTCAGATCATCGGCTTTTTAGGGATGATTTGTATCGTGATGGGCTACTTTTTACTTCAGATCGGCCGTCTAAATAGCCGCGATCTAGCCTACCAGATAATAAATTTAGCAGGTGCGGTGCTACTTATAATCTCACTTTTTGTGCACTTTAACCTCGGCTCATTTTTGATAGAGGTCTTTTGGATAATCATTACGATTTATGGAATTTATAAAATTTACAAGGAGAGAGCGTGAGAGCGTATGCAGAGTGGGAAGAGCAGGAGCTTTTGTTTTTATCACTGCCACATAGTAAGAGCGACTGGGAGCCTTATTTAGAGGAGATTTTGGCGGGTTATGAGGAGCTTGTGGCTGCTGTTACGCCCTATGAAAAGGTGGTGCTCATCTGCCCTGATGAGGCAAATTTTACTAGATTTAAGAAATTTAAAAATGTAGAGTTTGTAAAGCTTGAGACTGATGATACTTGGATCAGAGACTACGGCATGATCGACGTTTGCACCAAAGACGGAGTCAAGAGCTACGACTTTAAATTTAACGCTTGGGGCGGTAAATTTAAGAGCTCAAAAGATGATGCGATAAATTTAGAGCTAGCTAAAATTTATAAAACTAAGCTTGAGCCTGTTGATATGATACTAGAGGGCGGAAGTATTGAATTTAACGGAGATGGCGTGCTTTTAACCACTTCAAAATGCCTGCTAAATGAAAATAGAAACAAAGCACTTAGCAAAGAGCAGATCAAAGAAAAATTAAAAAATTTATTTGGCTTAAAGCGTATCATCTGGCTTGAAAATGGCTTTATAAGAGGCGATGACACAGATAGCCACATCGATACTTTAGCGCGCTTTATCACGCCTGATACGATAGCTTACGCAGCTTGCGATGACAAAAGTGATGAACACTATGATGAGCTAAAAAGGATGGAGGATGAGCTTAAAAAAACTGGCTTTAAGCTGCTTGCTCTGCCACTACCAAAACCTAAATTTTATGATGGCAAAAGGCTTGGCTGCACCTATGCAAACTTCATCTTTATAAATGGCGCTTTGATCGTGCCAACATATAACGACGAAAACGATGAAAAGGTGCTAAATTTACTAGCCCGTGAGCTGCCAGATAGAAAGATCATCGGTGTAAATTCGCTAGTTTTTGTCCGTCAAAATGGCTCGCTTCACTGCTCAAGCCAAAATAGATACAAAAGGTCTTAGCCTTGTCAAGTCCGTTTGATTATGAGTTTAACAGCATAAATAAGCAAGAGTGCACGCAAGGCGAAAATAAAGCTGTCATCGCAGCGGGAGCTTGCGCCTTTTTGCTCGCACTTGTGAAATTTGCAGCTGGGCTTTTTAGCGGCTCGGTCGCTGTGCTTGGCTCGGCGATTGATTCAATGCTTGATTTTATTGTGTCGCTTTTAAATTTATTTGCGCTTAGAAAGTCAAGAAAGCAAGCTGATGAGAAATTTAACTTTGGCTACACAAAGCTAGAGGCGTTAGCAGCGCTATTTGAGTGCGTTATTATCGTATTAGCGGCAGGTTTTATATTTTATGAGAGCGTTAAGAAATTTAGCGAGCCAAATTTAGAGATAGACCTTGGCTTAAGCCTTGGTGTGATGGTGTTTTCAGTCGTAGTGACGCTAGCTTTGGTGCTATTTTTAAACCAAATTTCTAAAAAAAGTGGCAACCTTATCATAAAAGCAGACGCGCTGCACTATAAGATCGACCTTTTTAGCAACCTAGCAGTCATCATCTCGCTGCTTATCATTAAATTTAGCGGATTTGTGATGATAGATGCGATCTTTGGTATCGTGATAAGTGGCTACATCGCTCAAAGCGCCATAAGCCTTGGCAAAGACGCCCTTGGTGTCTTGCTAGATCACGCAGCAAGCCCTGAGGTCACAGCTGAGATCATCAAGATGATAAAGGCAAAGCAGAGGATTTCAGACTTTCACTATCTAAACACAAGGCAGAGCGCAAATACTATATTTTTAACGCTGCATTTAGTTTTTGACAAAGATATCTCGCTTTACGACGCGCACGAGGTGGCCGAATCGCTTGAAGCTGAGATAAGAGAGAAATTTAAGGAATTTTCGTGGCAGATAACCACGCATTTAGACCCATACAACGACAAAGAAGGGAGATGAGATGAAAGTAGCACTACTTCAACAAGAATTTAAAGGGACAAAAGAGGCGACCATCGCAAAGACACTTGAGCTAATTGCCGAGGCAAAAAAAGGTGGCGCTGATCTCGTGGTCTGTCAAGAGCTACACCAGACGCAATACTTTTGCCAAAGTGAGGATACAAATTTCTTTGATCACGCAAACGAGTGGCAAGAGGATGTCACTTTTTGGGGCAGGGTAGCAAAAGAAAACGGCGTAGTTTTGGTCACTTCGCTCTTTGAAAAGAGGGCTGACGGACTTTATCACAACACCGCCTTTGTCTTCGAGCGTGACGGCAGTGTGGCTGGCAAATACCGAAAAATGCACATCCCTGATGACCCTGGATTTTACGAGAAATTTTACTTTACACCTGGCGATATTGGCTTTGAGCCTATTGAAACCAGCCTTGGCAAGCTTGGCGTTTTGGTCTGTTGGGATCAGTGGTATCCAGAGGCAGCAAGGCTAATGGCGTTAAAAGGGGCGAAAATTCTCATCTATCCAACGGCCATTGGCTGGTTTGAGGGCGATAGTGATGATGAAAAGTCAAGACAGCTTGAAGCGTGGGTGGCAGTGCAAAGAGGTCACAGCGTGGCAAATGGCCTGCCAGTGGTCGCAGTAAATCGTGTGGGCTTTGAAAAAGATGATAGTGGCGTGATGGATGGGATAAAATTTTGGGGAAATAGTTTTGTTTTTGGGCCACAAGGCGAGCAGTTATTTCGCGCAGATAGCCATAGCGAGCAGTGCAAGATCGTTGAGATAGATATGAAAAGAAGCGAAGAAGTACGTAGAATTTGGCCATTTTTACGTGACCGCAGGATCGATGCCTACGCAAATATCACAAAGAGGTTTATCGACTAAATTTAGAGCTAGAATTTCTAGCTCTAAATTTAGATTGCTCGTAAAATAAATATAAATTTATTCTTAAGAAAATATTTTTTTAAGCCTTGATTGTGTAGAATAGTTGCAACTTTACAAAAATGGCATAAAAATATCATATCAAAAAGATACAAAGCTAAATTTATAGAATAAAATAGCCTTAAATTTTTTGAAAGGATTTTAGATGAAAACTACTTCTTTGACACTTGCTGGATTGCTTTTGGCAACAACACTTTCAGCAAAAGAATTTATCAGTATCGGCACTGGTGGCATGACAGGCACGTACTATCCGATAGGTGGAGCGATCTGCCGCTTGGCAAACAAAAACACCGATGTAAAATGCTCTGTTCAATCAACTGGCGGCTCTGTTTATAACGTAAATAACGTCCTTAAAAAAGAGCTTACTTTTGGCTTTGTTCAAAGCGACGTCGTCTATGATAAATATAACGGCACTGGCAAATTTGACGGAGCAAAAGATGAAAATTTACGCTCAGTAGTTGCGATCTATCCAGAGCTTCTTGCATTTGTCGTAGCAAAAGATAGCGGTCTTACAAGCGATCTCTCTTCATTTGCGGGCAAAAAATACAACGTCGGAAACCCAGGCAGCGGCAACGAAGTGAGCACGCTTGAAGTCTTTAAAGCAAAAGGCTTTGATGTTTCAAAACTAGGATATCGCGGCGTTTTAACAGTTGGCGAATGCCCACACGCACTAAAAGATAAAAAGATAGATGGATATAGCTTTGTTGTCGGCCACCCAACCGCAAACATCACTGATGCTGCAACATCTTTGCCTATTGATATCCTAAACATCGAGGGTAGCGAGATCGATAACCTTCTTAAAGAAAAACCATACTTTGCAAAAGGTGTGATCCCAAAAGGCTCATATGATGGCGTCGATCACGATGTAAATACTATCGGCGTAAAAGCTGTTTTAGTAACTAGCAAAGATACAAAAGATGAGGCTGTAAAAGCTGTGATAAAAGCTATCTTAGATAACTTTGATGAGTATAAAACTCTTCACCCAGCGCTAAAATCAGTTAAAAAAGAAGATCTTGTTCAAGGTCTTTCAGCTCCGCTTCACCCAGCTGCAGAGGCTGCGTTTAAAGAGGCAGGTATCTTAAAATAATCCATCTCCAGGGGCTTTTGCCTCTGGATAAAATTTAAATATGCAAATTTCTTCTAAATTTATATATTTAAATTTTAAAGGAGAGAGATGAACGAAGTTAATGACAACGAAGAACAATTTGTCGAAGTAAAGACAAGAGAGATAAATAGCAATTTTTACAACTATTTCATCGCATTTGCGTGTTTCTCTTGGTCGGTTTTTCAGCTTTATATAGCGTATTTCCCACTAAATACTAACATTTCACGCTCTATTCACCTAGCTTTTGCGGTTGGGCTTGTATTTTTGCTCTATCCAGTCACTTTTCATAAAAAGGCTCACTCAAGTTTGCCACTTTACGACCTAGTTTTTTGCGTGGTAGGCGTTGTTGCCGTGCTTTATCCAGCGGTTTATTTTTATGAGCTAGCTGATAGGACAGGGGATTATATCACTCAAGATATCGTCATATCGTTTTTGGCGATCATCGTATTACTTGAGGCTGGCAGGCGTGTCATGGGACCAGCACTTCCTATCATTTGTATATTATTTTTGATATATGATCACTTTGGTCCTTATATGCCAGACATCATCGCTCATCAAGGCGCTAGCTTTGAAAAGATCGCAGGACACATGTTTTTGACGACTGAGGGCGTCTTTGGCGTGCCTATTGGCGTTAGCGTTAGTTTTATCTACCTTTTTGTTCTTTTTGGCTCACTACTTGAGCGAGCAGGCGCTGGACAATACTTCATAAATTTAGCCTTTTCTCTTCTTGGCAAATATAGAGGCGGCCCAGCTAAGGCTTCAGTCATCGCAAGTGGCCTAACTGGCATGGTTTCAGGTAGCTCAACAGCAAACGTCGTAACCGTTGGTACATTTACCATACCACTTATGAAAAAAGCTGGCCTTTCACGCACAAAAGCTGGAGCTATCGAGGTTGCAGCTGGTGTAAATGGACAGCTCATGCCACCTATCATGGGTGCGGCTGCTTTTATCATCGCTGAGTTTTTGGGCATGACATATACAAATGTGATGATGGCAGCGGTTATCCCAGCATTTGCTTGTTATTTGTCGCTATTTTTCATCGTGCATTTAGAGAGCGTCAAACTTGGACTAAAGGGCATAAATCAGAGTGAATTTCACTCAAGATTTAAAATTTTTGTTAGCGGTCTTCACTATATAACGCCGATCTTGATTTTACTTTATACGCTTTTAATCGCAAAAGAGTCAGCCATAGCCGCAGCTTTTAATGCGATAGGATTTTTATTTTTGATAATGATCTTTCAAGAGCCAACTAAAAAGTTAGCTTCAGGCGAAAAAGTGGGGCTAAACGATGTACTTCTTGGCTTTGAGGATATATTTTGGGCGATGGTCGCAGCTGCAAAGAGCATGACTACAATAGCCATCGCAACCGCGCTTGCAGGCATCATCGTGGGCTCTATCTCGCTAACTGGCCTTGGTCAAGTACTTTCTGATCTAGTCGAGCTTCTAGCGGGCGATAACATCATGATGATACTACTTTTAACGGCTCTTATGTCGCTCATCCTTGGTATGGGACTTCCAACAACGGCAAACTACATCGTCGTCTCAAGTCTTGTTGCGCCAGTTATCTTGTTTTTAGCGCATAAAAATGGCTTCTTGATCCCAGCCATCGCCGTGCATCTTTTTGTATTTTACTTTGGAATTTTGGCTGATGATACGCCACCAGTTGGTATCGCAGCCTACGCAGCAGCGGGCATTGCCAAGGCAAATCCAATAACCGTTGGCGTGCAAGGATTTTTTTATGATCTAAGAACAGCGATCTTGCCATTTGCCTTTTTCTTTAACAACAAACTTATGCTTATTGAGAGCGTAAATACGAGCGATCCGCTTGATTCAAAAGGGATAGTCTGGATGAGCAATCCGCTTGAAATTTTACTTGTATTTGGCATGGCGATCGTGGGAATGTTTGCCTTTTCTAGCTTGCTGCAAGGCTACTACGTCACAAAGCTTAGGATTTGGGAGAGGGTGCTACTTATCCCTGTCGTGCCACTAGCTCTTGTGCCAAATATCTGCGTGAAATTTGGTCTGATGCCAAACGAATACACAGCCTACATCGTGGCAGCTGCTCTTTATGGCTTTGTCTTTATGACTCAGTGGGGCATAAAAGATAAACCACTTGATCAAATAAGAGCGATATAAATTTAGGCAAGAGCTCTCTTGCCTAAACTTTTAAATTTATTTATAAATTTCTATTGATTTTGTAAAAAGTGAGAATTTAGGCTTTAAAAGCCTAAAGATCAAAGTTGTTTTGAGCGTTTCAGGTCGCCTGCAAACTCGCAAGCGAGCTTATCGCTTAGCTTGCAGCCTTTTACTAAGAATGTGTAAGCCTCTTTAAATTTCTTAGCTTCTATTAATATCGAGCCCATCATCGCGCAAGAGTAGCCGTCATTTTGCTCGCAAGCTTTATTAAAAAGCTCTCTTGCTTTTTGCGGATCGCTATTTAGATAAATTCCGCCAGCTGCCGTGCAACCCTCTTTTTCGCCGCCTTGGCAAGCTTTATTGTAAAGCTCTAGCACTTTGTTACTATCTGGCGTGTCAGTTTTGTCAAGCTGATAGATCGCACCTGCTTTTAGGCATGATCTTGCGTCATTTGCCACGCAACCTGCTTCAAATTTAGCCAAGGCCTCTTTGAAATTTGAGCCTGCATAAGCTCTCAAGCCATCTTCAAAGTCGCTTGCTAGAGTGCAAGCTGCAAGAAGCGAGATAAAAATCATCTTTTTCATCAAATTTTCCTTTTGTAAAGTAATATGCAATTTTATCATATTAAATTTACACTTACTTGATGAAAAATAATTATGATTTTAAAATTTGCTCTTGCTCTTTGTAATCAGGCATGATGGCCTCTATAAATTTATAAAAGCTGCTTTGATGATGCGGGTAGAGTAGGTGGGTGAGCTCGTGAAGTACGACGTAGCGCACGGCTGAGAGCGGCTTTTCGATGAGCCTTAGGCTTAAGTTTATATAGCCTTTTTTATGGTTGCAGCTCCCCCAGCGAGTTTTGCTATTTCGTATGACGATGCGACTAACTGGCTTGTTGATACGAGGCTGATAGTAGCTTACAAGCTCTAAAAATAGCTCTTTTGCCCTTGCTTTTATAAAGCGCTCAAGCGCCTTTAAATTTGGCGTTATGATAAATTTATCTTCAAAAAATGGCTCTTTTACGCTCTCATCAA
The DNA here is from genome assembly GCA_963516555.1 of Campylobacter concisus. Lineage (GTDB taxonomy): Bacteria > Campylobacterota > Campylobacteria > Campylobacterales > Campylobacteraceae > Campylobacter_A > Campylobacter_A concisus_BA. The sequence continues at coordinate 43,535 of CAUQCU010000001.1, forward strand.
ATTTGATCTTGTAAATTTCTCCAAGAAACCTTATCTCATCATCTTTTGGTAAATTTAAAAGAGCTTTTTTATAGGAATTTTCAAGCCAAATTTTATGGCTCTCTAAAAATGCCAGAGCCATCTTTTGTGTGCTGTAAAATGGCATAGAAAGCGTGATCTTAGCGTCCTTGCCAACTCTTAGGCGCATAGCTCTTACATTCGTTTTAAAATTTACTAAAACGCTTAAACCATAAAAGTCTAAATTTAGGCTCTTTTGCCTCAAACTAAGCGTTTTGACTGCCATTTTTTGCTTCTCCAGCGCCAGGTATTTGCAAGGCCTCTTAGCCACTCATCAGCGCAAAATCCTATCCAAACGCCAACGATGCCCCAGCCAAGGTGTATGCCTAAGAAATATCCAAGCGGCAGCGAAAGCCCCCACATAAAGATAAGCCCAGTCGCTAGCGGGAATTTCGCGTCGCCACTTGCACGAAGGGCATTTACGATGACGATGTTAAAGGTTCTGCCAGCCTCTAGCACGATCGAGAGCGTAAAGAGTGGTAGCATTATCTTGCGCAAGTTCTCATCCAAATTTAGTGCGTCCATGATCTTATACTTTAAGGCGTAGGCGATCAAAACGACGATGAGCGTGATAGAAATTCCAAGCCACAAGGCTTTAAAGGTTCTGGTATAAGCCTCGTTAAACTCGCTTGCTCCAACCAAATGTCCTACGATGACCTCGTTTGCCACGCTGATACTTGCTCCACAAAGCAAGATGAGAAGCGTGATCTGAAAGTAGATAGTCTGCACGCTAAGAGTTGCCTCGCCCATGCTCGCGATAAAGCCAAAAGCGACCATGTATTGCGCCATCCAGAGTAAATTTTCGCCAGCGCTTGGCAAGCCAACTGAGAGTATTTTCTTTAAAATTCCAAACGGCACGACAAGCAGTTTGCTAAGATAAATTCTAACTTTTGCCACGCGTATGAGCATATAAAGTAGAACAAAAACGCCTATTAGCCTGCCTACAAATGTCGAGATAGCGACTCCTTGCAGGCCTAAATTTGGCAGATCAAACCAGCCAAAAAGGGCGATGGCATTGCCAAAGATGGTGATGATGTTCATCAAAACCGAAGTTAGCATCACAGCAGTTGCTAGATTATAGACGCGAAGCACCGCAGCTAGCACCATGCCGATGCCATCAAATAGCAATGCAAAGCCAAGGATGTGAAGGTATGAGAAGCTATCGTTTATGAGATCACTTGGCACGTTTAGTAAATTTAAGATGTTGTAGCCAAAGACGTAGATGATGATGGCTGAAAAGATGCCAAAGACCGTATTTGACGTGATGCTTGCGTGTATGACGCTTGAAGCTAGCTCGTTTTGCTTTGCTCCAAGTGCTTGTGCGACGACGACTGAGCAGCCCATGCTTAAAAAGTTAAAAATGGTCATAAAAAGGTCCATCACTTGATTGCCCGCACCCATGGCGCCAACTAGATGCACGCTCACTTTTGTCACCATGTAGGTGTTTATGATAAGCGTTATAAAGTGCAAAAACATATCTAAAAATATAGGGACGACCAGTTTTTTCATAGAAAGGTTCATAAATTTCTCCTTTTTTAAATTTTGGGCGATTATAGCCAAATTAGGTTTTAGCTCCCTTTTGATATAATCCAAAAAATTTAAAATTTGAGAGAAAAATGGCATTAATCGACCTAATAGACGTAAGTAAAAAATTTGGCGCAAATGAAATTTTAAACAGCGTAAGCCTTAGCGTAAATGAAAATGAAAAGATAGCGATCATCGGCAAAAATGGCAGCGGCAAGAGCACGCTTATGAAGATCATCTCTGGCGAGGTGGCAGCAGATAGCGGCAGACGCATAGTTCAGAGCTTGATAAGCGTCGAGATGCTAGCGCAAAATCCAAATTTTAACGCCACATTTAGCGTAAGAGATGCGTTAAATAACGAGCTAAAAGAGATATTTGACGCGATAAGTGAGTATGAAAAAAGTGGCATCTTGCTAGCAAATGAGCCTGAAAACAGAGAAATTTTAAAAGAGCAAGAGAGGCTTTTAAAATTTATAGAGGCAAAGGATGGCTGGAATATCGAGCATAAGATCGAGCGAATTTTGCAAGAATTTAAGCTAAAAGAGTATGAAAACAGACCCATTTGCTCGCTAAGTGGTGGCGAGATCCGCCGTGTGGCACTGGGCGCGCTCATCCTTAAAAAGCCAGATGTGCTGCTGCTTGACGAGCCGACAAACCACCTTGATGTCTATATGGTCAAATTTCTTGAAGATATGCTTAAAAGCTCAAATCAAAGCATAGTTTTTATAAGCCACGATAGGTATTTTATCGATGCGCTCGCTACTAGGTGCGTTGAGGTCGAGGATGCATGCTTAAAAAATTTTGAGGGCGGATATGCAAACTATCTAACCAAAAAAGAGGAAATTTTAGCAAGCCTTGCAAAGTCGCATGAGACACTGCTAAAACAACTAAAGGCCGAAGAAGAGTGGCTAAGGCGTGGCGTAAAAGCTAGGCTAAAGCGAAACGAGGGCAGAAAAGAGCGGGTGCTCGCCATGCGCGAGGAGGCCAAGAAAAATCCAGGTGTGATAAGACGCGTGAGGCTAGAGCTTGAGCGTGCCAGTAAAAATTTCAACCAAACGCAGAGCCAAAACCGCAAAAAAATGCTCTTTGAGTTTAAAAATTTAGGCAAAAGTATAGACGGCAAGGTGCTTTTTGAGAAATTTGACGCAAGAATCTTGCAGGGCGAGAGGATCGCCATAGTGGGGCGAAATGGCAGTGGCAAAAGCACTTTGCTTAAAATTTTGCTAGGCCTTGAAAAGCCAAGTAGCGGCGAGATAAAAAGAGGCGAGGTGAGTATCGGCTATTTTGACCAAGCTAGAAATGTCCTTGATGATGACAAGAGCCTTATAGAGACATTTTGCCCAAATGGTGGCGACCACGTGCTAGTTCGTGGGCGAAATATGCACGTTTATGGCTATCTTAAAAATTTCCTCTTTCCAAAGGAATTTTTAGATAAAAAGATAGGCGTTTTAAGTGGCGGCGAGAAAAATCGCGTCGCGCTTGCGATGCTTTTTACCAAAACCTACGATGTGCTGGTGCTTGACGAGCCGACAAACGACCTTGATATCGCAACTATCAACATCTTAGAAGACTACTTGCAAAGCTTTGAAGGGGCTATCTTGCTAGTTAGTCACGATAGATATTTTGTCGATAAGATGGCAAATAAGCTCTGGGCGTTTGAAGGGACAAAGATAAATGTCTTGCACGAGGAGTATAGCGTCTATTTGGAGCTTGAAGATGAGATGAAAGAGCTTGATAAATTTGAAAAAGAGCTAGCAAATAGCCAAAATGAAGCCAAGCAAAAGAGTAAAACCGGCGCAAAACTAAGCTACAAGCAAACGCAAATTTTAAACACATATCCAGATAAAATTTCAGCCCTTGAAGCAAGAGTGGCTGAGCTAAACGAGGGGCTTAGTGATCCAAAAATTTATCAAGAAGTGGGGCTTACTAAGCTTTATGAAGAGCTTGAAAGTGCAAAAGCTGAGCTTGAAAACCTAGAAAATGAGTATTTTGAAGTTTTGGAGATCGCCGAGGAGCTAGAGTAGCTTGAAAAAGATCGGTAGGATAAGCGCGCTAAATACGAGAGTTGTTAGGCAAAATTCTGTTGTAAGCCTTAGTATTATCGTTGATAAGATGAGGTTTAGTGAGACATTTTCGCCTAAAATATATAAATATGAAGTAGGTGATCTAGTCCGGATAAAATATAAAAAGGTTGGGTTTTTAAATAAGATAGAGACTATTAGGCTAATCGCAAAAAACAGCGAAGAGTCAGGGCTTTTTGCAAGGATTAAAAATTTATTTTTTATGATTATGTTTTTTTGCTTTTCTCTTTTTTTGTTGATGGTGATTTATTATGTGGTTTTGAAGAAATTTAGTATTATTGGAGCTATTTTGGCATTATATGCTGTTTGGCTACTAAATACAGCAGTTAGGATAGTATATTATAGGCTTATGATTTTTAGATATTTTATATTTGGATAGAACTTTGAAATTTAAATTTATGAAAGGTTTTTGCGCCATGATGAGGTCGCTAAATTTGTTTGAAATGGGGCTAAAATGCTAAAAAAACATCCGCTAATCTCAGTAATAATCGCTATTGTTGTGATATTTTTTGCTACCTACTTTTTTATCTTTGGTTTGACTACTATTTTAGATGACGACATTGGCGATAGTAAAGAGCTAAATAATAGCTTTTTTTACGTCAAAGATGACAAGGTCTATGCCATGGTGCCAAGTGGCGGTAAATTTGAGCTAATAGGCGTGAGGGCCAGTAAATTTAGATACATTGACACTGGCAAATACGACAACAGAAACGTTGGCGCTAGCGATAAGGCTGTATATTGTGGTAACCTTGTGATGAGTGGTCTTGATCCAAATGGCGTTAGGGCACTTGGTAATGGCTATTTTGGCGACGGCAAGGTGACATACTTTTGCGATAGTGAAAGCGAGACAAACCTCGAAATATCCGCACTTAAAGAGTTTTGGGACATCGTCTCACACAAAATGTTTAACACCCCAAAAGCGCAAACCCATATCTATAAATTTAGGCAGGTTGATAACGCAAATTTAGCAGCGATTTTGGGCTTTGGCTACGCAAGCGACGGAGTAAAAGTCTATCATGAGGGCAAAGAGCTAGATGGCGCAAATGCTAGCAAGATGCGTTATATCGAGCAGGTATCTGGTAGAAAGAGCATACATTTTACGACTGACGGAGAAAATGTCTATTATGACAGCACAAAACTAAGGATCAAATTTAGCCCGCAAATGCGTGATATCGGCGAGATATGGCGCATTCACTATCTTTATGAGCCAAATTCTGGCATGGTCTATGCAAACGATCATGAATTTGACCCAAAATTTGCCCCATACGAGCCACTTTTTAACCTAAAAGATGAGCACGCCTATCATGCGCTCTTTCGTGGTAAAGGCGGGATCTATCACTGGGAGCGAAAGTGGCAGTGGTATAACAGCATAGATGAGGGCGAGTTTGTAAGGGACGGAGATGATCCATTTAAAGGCGAGATAACGCCGCTATATGGCGACGTGGTGATAAGTGATGGCAAGACATATTTTCTAAAAACCTATGAAATTTGGCACAACACGAAAAATGATCACAGCCTAAGCTCACGCCACACGTGTATCGTAAGGCTTGATACAAAAGAACAGTGGCGAAAGATAGGGCTTGTAAGAAACGATGGTTACGGAGCAGTATATGCAAACGGAGATAAGACATATTATTTTGATAACGTCGGCTACGGCTGGCATTTTAACAGCAGTGTTTATGATATAAACGACCTTGGCGTGGTTGAAATTCTCACTCGTCCTTATGGTCCAAATGTTGAGAATTTAAAACTTGATGAGATAGTAAAAATGGTAGATCAAGGCGCTATGGTGCCAGCTGAGGGCGAGGTGGTGATCGATGCGATAAGCGACTTTGATGATTACTCGCAAAAATATGCCTACTGGATATTTCTTGCAATAGCATTTGTGGCCTCGGTAGTTGGCGCTATTTTTAAAAACAAAAAGCAAAAAAGCGAGCTTAAAAAAAGGGTGGATGATTATAGATAATGAGAAAAATTGCGACTAAGATACTTTATCTTTTTGTCATTTTGACGCTATTTTTTGTTTTGGCGATGCTTTATCTCTGGCATGAAGGCGAGTATCAAAGAAGCTTTGCAAACATTGATAATAGCGAGTTTTACCGCTCACCAGAGGGTAAAATTTACGTTCAAATTTCAGGCAGCGGCAAGTATGAGCTAAAAGGCGTCGATGAGGCTAGTTTTAGGGTCTTAAAGCTAAAACACGCGTATGATTATTCAAACGTAGCGGCTGATAAAAATCATGTCTATTGCGCTAGAGAAATTTTACCTGATCTTGATCCAAAAAGCACCAAAGTGCTTGGCAATGGCTATATAAGTGATGGCAAGATAAGCTATTATTGCGCCACTAGAAGCGAGAAAGAGGCGGGATTTAACGAATTTGGCGCCATTATGAAAAACCTTGTTCACGTTTTTATAAAAAGCTACGATGATAGCCCTTATTTTTACAGGACAAAGCTGGTTGAAAGTGCAAATTTAGAGCCTATCTTTGACGCTGGCTTTGCAAGAGACGGCAGCACGCTTTACTACAAGGGCGAAAAGCTTGATGCGCAGCCTAGTGAGCTAAGATACATCACGACAGAAAGCGGCGCTTCTAGCGGATATTATACAGACGGCAAAAGCTTGTTTATGGGCTTTTATAGGCTTGATACAAGATATTCAGATGAGACGCGCCGGATTTGCTATGATGATAAGCACGATATAGAATATCTTTTTGAGCCAAAAAGTGGGGCTGTGTTTGCAAATGAGCATAAATTTAACGCTCAAAATATGCCTTATAGCGCCATTTATAGCGTGGATAACGTGCACTCGTTTTGGCCTCTTTTTGCCAGCAAAGATGGAATTTACTTTTGGGATAGCACGAAAAACGAGCAGGCTAAAATTTCAGACTACCAGCTAAAAGGTGAGCTAAAAAGGCTCTATGCTGACGTTTTTGTAGATGAGAGCTCAGCGTATTTCTTACAGCAAGGCGAAGAGTGGCAGCGCTCAAAGCACGGCAGGCACTTAGTGGCACAAACAGTCTCTTTATATAAATTTGCTCCAAGCTCATCTTGGCGCGAAGTAGGGCAGGTAAAAGATGGCGAGTATGGCGCAGTCTATGCAAATGGCGATAAGGTCTATTTTTTTAGCAAGATAAAGCCATTTTATGGCATAAAGCATAGCGTTTATGAGGTGGCTGATCTTAGCGTAATTGAAATTTTAACAAGAGCGTCTAAAGAGCTTAGCGCAAAAGATATCAGCGAGATGATAAAGCGCGGCGAGCTAGTGGAGGCAAGCGGCGAAGAGGTCGCAAGGTCGAGGATAGAGTATGACTCGCCAAAGATCATTTTGTATATCACATTTGGCATCGCTTTTGTCGTCATAGTGCTAACAACTCTTGCAAAACCAAAGAGAGATAAAAGCGACTTGAGATAAATTTCAAAGTGGCTATTTTTGGCGGCTGAAGCTTAAAATTTCATAAAAAATTTAAAGAGAAAATTTGACCTATTTACTCTTTTTTGTTATTTTAAGGCAAAACTGAAATTTATAAAAAGGAGAAAAATGTTTAAATTTCAAAGGTCAAAATTTAACAACTCAGTATTTATCCCATCGCTTATTGTCATATTTTTAATAGCGGCATTTGCAGCGATATTTCCAAATTTCTCAAATGAGTTTTTTAAGGGTATGCAAAACTATATCGCGGCCAAATTTGGCTGGTTTTATATCCTAGTCGTTGCCGTCATACTGCTAAGTGTCATCATCCTTGGTTTTAGTAAGCTTGGTGAGATCAAACTAGGAGCCGATCACGTAAAGCCAGAGCACAAAAATATCTCGTGGTTTTCTATGCTGTTTGCCGCTGGTATGGGTATCGGGCTCGTGTTTTTTGGTGTGGCCGAGCCGCTCATGCACTATCTAAACCCACCAGTTGGCGACGCGCAAACTATCGCAGCGCAAAAGCTTGCGATGAATATCACATTTTTTCACTGGGGCATGGGCGCATGGTCGGTTTATGCCATTGTGGCGCTAATTCTAGCCTTTTTCTCGTATAGACACGGCTTGCCACTCACGCTTAGATCGGCGTTTTATCCGATCATCGGAGATAAAATTTACGGCAAGATAGGTAGTGCTATCGATACATTTGCCGTCGTAGCGACCCTTTTTGGTGTGGCGACATCGCTGGGATATGGCGTACTTCAGGTAAATGCTGGCCTTACGCACGTTTTTGGCCTGCCGACTATGCACATCACGCTTCTAATAGTGCTTTGTTTTGCAGCTACCATCTCAGCGGCTAGCGGCGTGGATAAGGGCATTAAAATTTTATCAAACGCAAATATCGCGCTAGCTATATGTTTTATGTTTTTGATACTATTTTTGGGCGATACGACGCAGCTTCTAAAGTCGTTTGTGCAAAACAGCGGCGACTACGTCTCTACGCTCATCTCAAACACTTTTAACCTCTACGCCTACGAGAGGCAAAATGAGAGCTGGCTTGGTGGCTGGACGCTGCTATACTGGGCTTGGTGGCTATCTTGGTCGCCGTTTGTGGGACTATTTATAGCTAAAATTTCAAAAGGCAGGACGATAAGAGAATTTGTGATAGGCGTGCTCCTCGTACCAACTGGCTTTACCTTTGCTTGGATGAGCTTTTTTGGCAACTCGGCGATTGCGTTGGTGCAAGGCGGCTTTAGCGAGCTAGCAACGACTGTAAATTCCGACTCAGCCTCAGCACTTTTTATGTTTTTGGAGAAATTTAGCTTCTCAGGCGTGCTAAGCGTGATCGCAGTCTTTATGATCGTCATATTTTTCGTAACTTCTGCCGACTCTGCGGCGATCGTTATGAACATGCTTTGCTCAAACGGCAAGGACGATACGCCAGTTTGGCAAAAGGTCTTTTGGGGCGTTACAGTGGGCGTCGTGGCGGCATTTTTGATGCTAGCAGGCGGTCTTGGCTCGCTTCAAGCTCTCACGATCACTACGGCATTGCCATTTTCCATAGTGTTACTTGGCGCCATTTACGGGCTATTTAAGGCGTTGCGTGTGGATCTAACCAAAAAAGAGACAAATAACTTTAGCAACATGCCCATTAGTGATCTTTCAAAGCCGTGGCAAGAGCGCCTAAGTGCGATCATTACGCTGCCAGGCAAGAAAGATGGCAAGAAATTTTTAAACGAAGTCGTGCTAAAAGCTTTTAATGAGCTAAAAGAGGAATTTGCTAAAAACGGCCTTGAAGCAAAGGTCACAAATGGCGAAAATTTTGTAAATTTAAATGTCGGACTTGGCGACGAGATGGACTTTAGATATGGCGTCTATCTCACCAAAAGCCATAGCCCAGACTATACCAGAGAGCTTGACGGCGACGATCTTTACTATAGAGCCGAGGTCTATCTAAAAGAGGGCGGTCAGGACTACGACGTGCTTGGCTGGAGCGAAGCCACGCTGATAAACGACGTCATCGAGCAATACCGCAAACATATGCAATTTTTACACGTTGTAAGAGAGTAAATTTGAGTGAAATTTGCCTGGAATTTTAAAATTCTGGGCAAATTTGCAAATTCAATCTAGTTGTTCCGCAAATTTTAAAAATCCATTTACCCCTAAGAATTGACTACTAAAATTTGGCTTCGCTTATCGCTTAGCTCAAATTTTAGAGC
>CAUQCU010000002.1:0-48441 GCA_963516555.1 Campylobacter concisus
ATGCGATGATATCCATGCCAAAAGCTTTTGCGCGAGCTGCTACTCTTGAGCCGATATTACCAAAACCTATCACGCCCAGCTTTTTCTTAAAAAGCTCAACTCCATACCACTTCTCGCGTTTCCAAATTCTTTCTAGCTTTAGATCGTTGTGAGCGTATTCAAGTGATCTTGCAGCTGCTAGCATGTGCGCCATAGTTAGCTCAACTGCTGCGATAGTATTTGCAGTTGGGACGTTCATAGCGATGATGCCTCTTCTTGAACAGCCATCTATATCAACATTATCCACGCCAACACCGGCTCTAACGATAGCTTTTAGCTTCTTACCAGCTTCTAAAAATGCCTCATTTACCTCAGTCGAGCTTCTAGTGATCGCTACATCAGCCTCGCCTAAAATTTTTAAAAGCTCGTCTTTTGGGGTATTAACTGCGTCTATTACATTTATATCTTGTTCTTTTTTTAAAAGTTCAAAACCTACTGGGTGTATCGCATCGCAAACAATGATAGTTTTCATAATTTTACCTCTCTCACACTTGAGTGGATGTCGTAAACTCTTAGCTGCAAAATGATATTTTGCAAAAGCCTTGAGTCTTGGGTATTTAAAAAGATCTGGCTCTTAGCGCCATCTCTTACTACAGTAAAATCAACCTCGCTATTTCGCAAAGTCTGCATCAAGCAGAACATAGAGTAGATATCGTTTTTATCTATCAAAAGTTCGTATGCTGTGATCTTTGGCTTTTCTATCTTAGGTCGGTTGTATTCTATAAAAATTTCATTTACGGGCAATACATAATCTTTTTTCTTAATAGTTGCCAGCTCGTTGATCCAGTTTTCACTGCCGGCTGTGTTTTTGGTTATATTTTGCTCACTTGTAATATTTTTTTCAGTAGTTTGGCTGAAATTTACACTTGCAAATTTAACAAGATAAATTCCAACCAAACCTAACATCACAAAGAGCAGAACAACTACTGATAAAAGCGTGCGTCTGCCCATTTATACTAGCGTAATTGTTCTTTTATGATGTCGCCAAGTGTTACTTTGTCGTCGTTGTCGTTGATCTCATTTAACACTTCACGCTCTTTTTGTTTTGCTAAACGGCGTATGCTTAGGCGAATTCTATTTTTCTTCTCATCGATAAATGCGATAGCAGCTTCGATCTCATCGCCAATTTTAAGCGTGCTTGCATCTACGCTACCTAGATCTTCTTTGCGGATTAACGCATCGACATTATCGCCAAGCTCAACAAATACGCCGAAGTCTTTAATGTCACGGATCGTTCCTTTTACGATGTCGCCTACACTAAATTTATTAGCAAATGCTTGAACTGGACTTTGTTTTAGATCTTTTAGACTTAGAGAAATTTTTTGCTCAGCGCTGTCGATTTTGATGATCTTTACTTCTAGCTCGTCGCCAGCTTTAAACATATCTTTGCACTTGTCATTTCTATCCCAAGATGCATCTTCGTTGTGTAGCAAGCCCTCAACGCAGCCTACTCTAACAAATGCACCAAAATTTGTGATAGTTGTCACAACGCCTTTTACTACGTCGCCCTCTTTGAATTTAGTTTTAAATTCATCAAATGGCTTTGGAAGCAAATTTTTAAGGCTTACTCTTAAGCGGTGTCCTTTTGCGTCTATTTCGATAACCTCAACATCGATCTCTTGGCCTTCGCTAATGTGATCTTTTGGATTTTTGATATTTTTATCCCATGAAATTTCAGATATATGTAAAAATCCTTCAATATCATTTCCAAGATCGACAAATGCGCCATAAGGCTCGATATTGCTAACTGTTACTTTGATAGTGTCGCCAACTTCTAGACCATCATTTATGATCTCTTCCCAAGGATCTGGAGTAGCAGCCTTGATAGATAGAGATAGATGGCGCTTTTCGTTGTCATAGCTGATAACTTTAACTAAAACTTTATCGCCTTCTTTGTATAAAGAGCTAGGATTTACTGGACCTTTGTAGCTTATTTCGCTGTAATGCACAAGTCCGTCTACACCGCCAACATCAACAAACATACCATAAGTTGTGATTTTCTTAACTGTGCCCTCTATAACGCTATCGTTTTCTACTATGTTTGATAGAGCTTCTTTGCGTTTTTTGCGGTCGTCATCTAAAATTTTCTTTCTTGAGACAACTATGCTATTCTCTTCTTTATCAACTTTTATAACTCTTACTTTGTATGATTTTCCAACTACGCCCTCAGCGTTTTTAAATCCACTGTGCGTTCTTGGTAAGAAAAATTCTACGCCATTTGCGTCTTGAGTGATAAAACCACCTTTATTTTTTCCAACTATTTTTACGTCGATTTCGCCAGAATTTTCAGGATCGTAAGCTTCGATGAAAGCTTTAACTTTCTCTTTTCTAAGTGCTTTTTTGTGCGACACTATAGGTCTTCCATTTCTTGATCCAGTTATTACAACTTTGATCGTATCGCCAACTTTATGCGTCAGGTTGCCGTTTGCGTCAGTGATCTCAGAAACATTTAAAATGCCTTCTGACTTCTTGCCAACGTCGATTAAAACCTCATCGCCATTGATACTGACGATCTTTGCGTCACTATCTTCTTCAGTCTTTTTAAAAGACTCCTCTAACATCGCAGCAAAATCGATATCTTCAATATCTTCGTCTTTTGCTTTTCCTAATTGAACACTTTTGTTCACAGCCATCTTGATCCTTTAAATTTTATTATGCCAGTAGAGGCAAATTGGCTTATTATAGTTAATTGTGGCTTTAGCTAGGATAAATTTTATACTTTTTTGATTCTGTCAACGACTTTTTGTATGATCCAGTCAGGTGTGCTAGCACCCGCACTTATACCACACAAATTTTTGCCATCAAACCATGATCCCTCAAGCTCTTCTTCGCTTTCAATAAGATAGCTATCTTCGCAGAAATTTTTAGATATTAGGTAGAGTTGCTTTGTGTTCGAGCTGTTTTTACCGCCGATGATTATCATCACGTCAGCTCTTTTTGCTAAATTTTTAGCAGCCTCTTGGTTTTCAAATGTCGCATTGCAGATCGTGTTAAAAACGCGCAGCTCTTTTACATGAAGCATGAGATAGTTTGCGATCTGCATAAATTTCTCAACTTTTCTAGTCGTTTGGCTAACGAGTGCAACCTTTTGTTTAAATTTAATATCCTCTAGCTCGCTCTCTTCAAGCACGACGTAGACGTTGCCTTTAGCGTATGACTTCACCCCTTTTACCTCTGGGTGGTGCACGTCACCAAAGATCACCACATCATAGCCCTCTTCGCTCATTTTTTCACAAATTTGTTGTGGCTTTGTCACAAATGGGCAAGTTGCGTCGATCACTTTTATATCAGTTTTTTTTAGCTCTGCAAGGTCGTTTTTAGTGATGCCATGAGTGCGGATGATCGCCTTTTTCTCATCTTTTAGCTCGTCTATGCCCTCAAGCGTCTTTACATTGTAGTTTTTCTCAAGCCTGTTTATCTCTTCGTTATTATGTATGAGTGGGCCGATAGTTGCGGCATCTCCAGCATTTTCAGCTATCTTTATCGCCCTTTTTACGCCAAAGCAAAATCCATAACTACTAGCAAGCTCGATCTTCAACTCTAGCTCCCATTTTCTTTAAAATTTCAGCAAAATTTGGAAACGAAGTAGCGATAAATTCGCTCTTTTCTATCTGCATGCCACATTTTAGTCCAAGTATGGCAAAGCTCATAGCGATCCTATGATCTCCGTGGCTATCTATCGTGGCAAATTTCGCCTCAGAGCCATTTATGATAAAGCCATCTTCAAGCTCGCTAGCATCGACACCGCACTGCTTTAGCGCATTTATCGTGACAGCTATCCTGTCGCTCTCTTTTACGCGAAGCTCTTTTGCATTTGTTAGCTTGCTTTGACCCTTAGAGCAGGCAAATGCGATGGCTAAGGCTGGGGCTTCGTCGATGAGCCACGAGATATTTTCGCTAACCTCTACACCTTTTAAATTTGGCGAGTATCTAACCTCAATATCGCCGATATCTTCATATTTGCTTGAAGTTTTGTGAAATTTTATCTCAGCGCCCATTTTTTCTAAAACTCTGTAAGCTTCGATGCGAGTTTTATTTAGCAATATATTTTTTAAAATAATATGCGAATTTGGGATGATTAGAGCTGCGACCGCAAAGAAAAATGCCGAGCTTGGGTCATTTGGCACGTCTATATCAAGTGGCGCAAGTGGGCCTTTCATCGGCTCTAGAGTGATATCTAAGCCGCCACGCTTTATATCAGCTCCCATGCCTGCAAGCATGCGCTCAGTGTGGTCTCTGCTTAGCTCTGGTTCGCTAAATTTGCAGCCATTTGAGTAAAGAGCCGCTAGCAAAAGCGCGCTTTTTACCTGAGCTGAGGCGATCTTGCTCTCAAAACTAAATCTTTCAAATTTAGTCCCTCTTATGCAAAGAGGAGCGTTGTTTGCGTTGTTTGCGCCATCTATCTTTGCACCCATATCATTTAGAGGCTTTGCTATCCTTGCCATTGGGCGAGAGTTTAAATATTTATCGCCACTTAGCACGAAAAAGCCGTCCTGTGCAGCTAATAGTCCCATAAAAAGTCTCATCGCCGTGCCCGAGTTGCCACACTCTAAAATTTCATTTGGCTCTTTTATCTTTTGTGGCGGAGTGATCGTTATCTCAGCGCCGTTATCCTCTACCTTTGCGCCCAGAAGCCCAACTATTTTTAAGGTATTTAGCGTGTCGCCTGCTCTTAGATAGTTTCTAACGTGAGATGGTTTGTCGCTTAAAAGCGAAAATATCGCACATCTATGTGAGATAGACTTATCAGCTGCGATGTCGTCGATAGTTAAATTTAGAATTTTTTCTAGTGGATAAATTCTCATCTTATTCCGATATTTAGTTTCTCTTTTAGCTCGCTTAAAATTTTATCCATAAGTGCGTTTATATCGTCATCTTCGAGCGTTTTTTCCATATCTTGGAATGTAAATTTAAGACTAAGGCTGATCGCGCCGTTTAGTTTCGCGTCTTTATAGATATCAACCGGCAAGAACTCTTTTAGTTCTTTTAAATTTAGCCCTCTTATGCACTCATAAATTCGTCCTGCCTCGAAATTTTCAGGCACGATGAGACTAAGATCCCTTGTCGTGCTTTGGAATTTTGAGTATGGCACTGCCAAAATTGGCTCAAATTTAAGCTTCGCAAAGTCTATCTCGCAAACATAAGTTTTTGGCAGGTCTCTTTTTGCCTCCACTCTTGCATCGACCCTGCCGATATAGCCGATCTTTTCGCCATTTTGATAGAGATGTGCTTGCTCGTATGGGCTAAGATATGTGATCTCACGACAAGGTTTTAGCTCAAATTTACCTATGACATTTTGCACCATTGCTGCAAATGCGTAGAAATTTGCCTCCTCTCCCTTTGCGCCGTTTATCAGTGTTGGCTCTTTTAAGAGACCTGATACGACAAAGCCTAAATTTAAACCTTGATTTGCATTTTCGTCAAAAACTTCGCCAAGCTCAAAAAGTCTAACTGAGCGCTTTGAGTTTTTGATATTTTTCTCACTCGAGCTTAGAAGGTGATTAACAAGTGCTGGTCTAAGCGTGTTTAGCTCGTTGTTTATAGGATTTAGTATCTTGATCTTGCAAGGTTTGAAATTTAGCTCACTTAGCTCATCAAGGCTGTCAAATACGTAGTGCACGCTTTCAAAAAAGCCATTATCGGCTGCGCGGTGTCTTAAATTTAAAGCATTTTTATAGTCAAAATATGTCTTATTTAGCCTATTTTTCTCTGCAAAATTTAACGGCGTTGAGGCGATATTGTCGATACCTATTATCCTTACGATCTCCTCGCAAATATCATGCGAATTTACGATATCATGGCGAAACAACGGCACTTTTACGTTAAAGCTCTCTTGCTCAACATTTACCGCGATCTCAAAGCCAAGTTTCTTTAAAATTTTAACGACATCGTTTCTTGCAACCTCTTGACCGATCATATTTTTAAGCTCGCCAAGTGAGATGCTAAGCGTGATAGGCTCGGTGTTTAGAAGTGATTGCTGTGAGCCTGCAAAAAGACTTAGGCTATCTTTAAAGACAGCTAGCCTTTTAAAAAGATAGTCCGCCCCGTAAGCTAAATTTGGCTCACTACCACGGATTGAGCGATAAACCTGATCGCCTTTTGGTAAATTTTTATTTTCAAAAATGGCTTTTGAGACAACATCTGGTTTTACGTAGCTAGCCTCTACCAAGATCACCTTTGAGCCCTCATCAACCCTAGCCTCATCGCTTTGGTAAATTCCAGCAACGCCTAAATTTTTATCCTCACAAAAAACCACACACTCGCCGTTTTCGCCATTTTTGATGTCAAAAACTGCTTTTTCGCCCTCGCCCACAAGCTTAGCGTGATCATAAGCTCTAAACAAGACGCCCGTGCAAAATGTCGCGTATTCAAGCAGTCTTTCTACTAAATTTGTCTTTTGACAATCAATTAGAGCTAGCCTCATCCTAGTTAATAAATTTTCATTTAGCCCACTTTTTAGCTCAAATGCCTTATATAAAAATGAGCCATTTACCTTGTCCTCTGTTCGCACAGACGCGATCCTGCCGATGCCTAGTAAATTTTCGCTATCTTCATTTTCGTGGCTTTCTTTCATATTTAGATCAAGTGCGGTGCAAATTTCTCTTGCGATGCCGTGTAAATTTTGGCAGTCGCCTCTGTTTGCTGTGACATCAACCTCGATGATCACATCTTTAAACGCTTCGAATTCGCCAAGGCTTGTGCCAAGTTTTAGCTTGCCGATACTCTCATCAAGTGGCAAGATGCCGTCATTTGTCTTAGGTAGCCCTAGCTCAGTTGAAGAGCAGATCATACCGCATGACTCGATACCTCTTAGTTTTGCCTTTTTGATCTCAAGGCCATTTGGCATCGTAGTGCCAATGAGCGCGACTGGCACAAACTGACCAGCCTCGACGTTTTTAGCCCCGCACACGATCTGAAGCGTTTCGCTGCCAACATCAACCTGACAAACGCTTAGCTTATCGGCATCTGGGTGCTTTTCTCTACTTTTTACGTAGCCAACTACGATGCTCTTTGGCAAATTTATCTCTTTATAGCTATCAACTTCTAAACCGATTGAATTTAATGTCTTTGAAAGTGTCTCGCCGCTAACCTCGCTAAGGTCGACCCACTCGTTTAACCAATGCTTTGAAATTATCATTTAAACTGCTCCAACAATCTTAAATCTCCCTCAAAAAGTGACCTTAGATCAGGCACTCTATGAAGCAACATCGCAAATCTCTCAACCCCAAGGCCAAAGGCATATCCACTTACATTTTTATAGCCAACTGCCTTAAATACATTTGGATCCACGACGCCGCATCCAAGCACCTCAAGCCAAGTAGTCTGCTTGCACACCCTGCAGCCCTTGCCATGGCAGAATATACAACTAATATCAACCTCTGCGCTAGGCTCCGTAAATGGGAAAAAGCTAGGGCGAAAACGCACTTCAACGTCGCCAAACATGTGCTTTAAAAAGCCCTCAAGCATTGATTTTAAATTTGCAAAGCTAACTTTCTCAGCGTCCTCCACCACAAGGCCCTCAACCTGGTGAAACATCGGTGTATGCGTTAAGTCCATATCACGTCTAAAGACAGTGCCTGGCGCTATCATGCGAATAGGTGGCTTTTGATTTAGCATAGTTCGCACCTGAACTGGGCTCGTATGCGTCCTTAAAAGTCTAAAATCATCTAGGTAAAATGTATCTTGCATATCCCTTGCTGGGTGGTATTTTGGTAAATTTAGCGCCTCAAAGTTGTGAAAATCATCTTCTATAAGCGGCCCAGTCTCGAGCGAGAAATTTAGAGCTAAAAAATACTCAATTATCTTATCCATCGTGGCCATCACAGGATGCAGCGCCCCACTAGCAACAGGCTCGTTAAAGAGCGTGATATCAGCGGCCTCTTTTTTCATCTTACTATCTATCTCTTGCTCGCTAAGCTCAGCCTTTTTGGCTTCTATAAGCGCGCTTAGCTCATCTCTTTGCTTGTTTAAATTTGCTGCAAATTCCTTTTTCTCATCCTCGCCAAGCTCTTTTAGCTTTGAAAAGCCTTGCGCCAAGATGCCCTTTTTGCCAAAAATTTCTACCCTGACCTTCTCCAGATCATCAAGAGTTGAAATTTCATTTTTGATTTTGTTAATGAAATCTTGCAATTTTTTACCTTTATGAATTTTTGCATCGATTTTATAGAAAAAGAGTTAAAATCAAGATAAAAAGCGCGAAATTTAAGCACACTTTGATATAATTTCTCAAACTTTCAAAGGAGCTAAAATGACCATATTTGAAAAGATCGTTGCTGGTGAAATTCCTTGTAACAAAGTGCTTGAAAGCGAGAAATTTCTAGCTTTTAACGACATCAACCCAAAAGCGCCAATCCACATCCTCATCATCCCTAAAAAACACTACAAAAACTTCCAAGAGATGGATCCAGTTTTGATGGGCGAGATGACTAAATTTATCCAAGAAGTGGCGAGCTTAATGGGCGTTGATAAGAGCGGATACCGCCTCATAACAAACTGCGGCGAAAACGGCGGTCAAGAGGTTATGCACCTACACTTTCACCTACTTGCTGGCGCAAAACTTGGCTGGAGCGAAGGCGTAGCTGATCCACAAAGCACATTTTAAAAATAAAATTTAGACTCTTTTTGAGTCTAAATTTCGCTTCAAATTTTTACTTTTAAAACATCTAAATTTAAATAAATTTATTTCCTAGCAGCTTTTACCGCTTCAAGTAGCTCTTCAAAGCCTGCTTTACTTGAGTGCTCGACATCTTTTAGTATCTCGACACCTGCTAGATGCCCCTTATCTTTGTCAGCAAAAATCGCCATAGCCTTATCTAGTCCGTGATGGACATTTTCGTGGTGCGCAGCTATGCTTGAGAGGATTCTTGGATCTTTGATGATGGTATTTTTCACATCCTTTTCATACCACTTGCCAAATCTACACTCATGCACGTCTTGAATTTTATTTATCTCGCCAAGCAAGACGCCTCGGTAGCCATTTAGCTTCATGTTGATGTGATCTATCTTGCCGTTACTTACATTGACCTCGTTTGTTACGTTTAGGGCTTGATTTAGGATGTTTTGCGTGTTGGCATTTACGCTTGAGATGTTGCCCTCAAAGCCGCCTAAAATTTGCATCGCATTTGCTGAAATTTTAGAAAAACTCTCGCTCATTTCGATCATCGTATTTGCACTTTGCTTAAGGCCATTTATATTTACTTCAACCTCAAGTGTCGCCTTTTGCGTGCGCTCAGCAAGCTTTCTAACCTCATCTGCCACGACTGCAAAGCCTCGTCCATGCTCGCCCGCACGAGCTGCCTCGATAGCAGCATTTAGCGCTAGCAAATTTGTCTGATCTGAGATATCTTTTATGAGATTTATGATCTCAACGATAGAATTTACGCTTCCATCAAGCGAAGAGGCGTCATTTGAGAGATCGCCGCTCATCTGGCTCACTTGCTCGATCGAGCTTAAAATTTCAGCCGTTTGAGACTTTAGCTCGCCTGTCTCTTTGAAGGTTTTTTCATTTAAATGGTTTATATTTTCAAGCATTTTTAGATTTTCTTCGATGGTTGATTGTAAGAAATTCATACCATCTTGATAGCTAGTAAGCAGCAAATTTACAGCCTCTTGCTTATCCTTAGCTTGCTCTTTTGGCTCGCAAGTTTTGGCATTTTTTAGCTCATTTTTAAGTGCTAAAACCTCAGCCTTTAAAGCTTCATTTTCTCTTTCTAAAGCTTCATTTTTACTACCAAGCTCTTTACTTTTGCTGTCAAAAAACATTTTTCATCCTTTAAAATTTGTAAATTTTGCGTAATTATAACTCTTTTTACTTAAGCCAGTCGTCTAAAATTTTAATTTGCTCTTCAACGCTTTTGTTTGCCGTGCCGCCCTTTGAAGTGCGGGCTTCTTTTGAAGCGTGCAAATCTAGAAATTTAATGGCATTTTCATCTAAATTTTCATCAACACTTTTTAGCTGCTCTTTGTTTAGCTCACTTAGATCAAGCCCCAAGCTTTCAGCCTTTGCGACAGCCTTGCCGGTGATAAAATGTGCAGTTCTAAATGGGATATTTTTCTCACGCACTAGATAGTCCGCCAGATCGGTCGCGCTTAGATGCCCGGTTTTTGTCGCTTTTAGCATATTTTTTTCATTAAATTTAGCCGTTTTTATCATCTCATTTAGGATAGTAACCGAGCTTAAAATGGTCGCAACGCTATCAAAAACACCCTCTTTATCTTCTTGCATATCTTTATTGTAAGCAAGCGGCAAGCCCTTCATCGTCGTTAGCAGCGCTACTAAATTTCCATTTACACGCCCAGTTTTACCGCGTATAAGCTCAGCGACGTCTGGGTTTTTCTTTTGAGGCATGATGGAGCTTCCAGTGCTATAAGCATCGCTAATGCTTACAAAGCCAAATTCTTGCGAGCTCCAAAGTATGAGCTCCTCGCAAAGCCTAGAAGCGTGCGTCATAAAAACACTAATGTTAAATAAAATCTCCAGCGCATAGTCGCGGTCACTCACGCTATCCATCGCATTTTGCGTGCAGCCTGCAAAGCCAAGCTCACTTGCAACTATACTCCTATCTATCTTATGTGGCGTGCCTGCAAGGGCTGCTGAGCCAAGCGGACTTAGGTTGTTTCGCTCATACGAGCTAATAAAACGCTCAAAATCCCTCTTAAACATAAAAGCGTACGCTAGCAAATGGTAGCTAAGGCTTACTGGCTGGGCATGCTGAAGGTGCGTGTAGCCTGGCATTAGCGTATCTTTGTGGTTTTTGGCTAAATTTGTAAGCGTGGCGATGAGCTCTTTTATAAGAGAGGAAATTTCTAAATTTTTCTTCAAAACATAAAATTTAAAATCAAGCGCAACTTGATCGTTTCTGCTTCTAGCTGTGTGAAGTCTGCCGCCAAGCTCAGCTCCGATGATCTCGCAAAGGCGCTTTTCAACGGCCATATGGATATCCTCGTCCTCTATCTTAAAAGCAAATTTACCAGCTCTCATCTCAACCAAAACCTTATCAAGCCCTTTTATGATCGCTTCTGACTCATCTTTTTTTAAAATTCCACAAACTCCAAGCATCTTTGCATGCGCTTTACTGCCAGCGATATCCTCTTCAAAAAGATTTTTATCGAAATTTATAGAAGCGTTAAATTCCTCGAGCAACTTCGAGCTAGCCTCGCTAAATCTACCCTCCCACATCTTTTTATGTGCATTTTCATCTTTTTTCATAGCTTTGCCTTTGATTAGTTTTGCATGATTTTAACAAAATGGTGCTTAACTAGGCTTTTACGAGCATTTTAAAAATAAATTTTTGGTCAAAAGAGTGAAATGTAATATAAAAATTATGCTATAGTAGTAAAAAAGTTATATATATAATTTACATTTAAGGTTATTAAAATATAATTCGCCCAGCAACTTTTTAAAAACTATTTCAAGTTTTTTGATTTATTGCCGATATAGTTTTAAATGAAGAAATAAACTAAAAAGGAAGGACGATATGCAAATAGATGCAAATATGAACTCAAATGTTTTCTATCATAACGGCTACACATCTATATCATCAAGTAGCGCTAAAACCAGCATATTAGTATCTTCTGGTTATGGCACAAAAGATATCGTTAGAAGTAATGATGTGCATGTCGAACAAAGAGAAGAAGTTAGACAAAAACCTACAATTATTAGAAAAGAAGATGTCACAGAGTTACAAAAAAATTTAGAAAAATTACAAGATCAAAGAAGCGATATAGCTGATCAAATTTCAAGCATCCAGAACCTGAAAGATCGTGATTCTATGCAGATGCTTCATCATCTAAATTTAGAACAATCAAGCATTCAAAATAACATTTTAAGCATTAAAACTCAGATGACAGAAATGGTACAGGCTTAAGGCTAAGCCTTACCGATAATAGTTTTTAAAACCAAACAAAAATCCTCTAAAAAGTATCCCATTGACTTATAGAAGTTACTGTTAGCATTTTGTTCAAGCTCTTTTGCAAGTTGCTCGGCATATGGCAAGAAAAAAGAGAGGCTAAAAGCAGCAAGAAGCTGCATAGACTCTTTTGTCGCCTCTTTTTTTAAGATATTTGCTATCAAAATGAGCTGATTTGAGATGTTATCAACCTCGCCCATTTTTGGCTCAAAATTTATAGCCTTATAAAATTGTGCCAAATCATCTTTTGCACTTGAAAAATAGTAGCTTGCTTCAAATTTTGCCTTTAAAATGACAAAATCATCACACAGAGCTGCACTGCTCTCATCTTTGATAAATTTAGCGTAAAGCTCATTTCCTTTTACGTTCGCATCACTCTTTGTCTGCGTTATCCACGCACTTGTCTTTTTGATACGCATAAAAGATGAGACGCCCAAGATGCCATTAAAATTTGTAGCAAGTGCAGCAGCTACGACGCTGTAAAGCTCTCCAAGTCTCAAATTTAGTCCTTAAACTTCAAATATCTAAGTCTAAGCGCATTTAGAACGACAGTGACCGAACTTAAGCACATCGCCATCGAGCCATAAACTGGGCTTAAAAGCAGTCCAAATACCGGATATAGCACGCCAGCAGCCACTGGTATGCAAATGGCGTTATACATAAATGCCCAAAACAAATTCTCTTTTATGTTAGCAATAGTCGCATTTGCAAGCTTTACAAGCCCACTTACGCCACGCAGATCGTTTTTTACAAGCACGATATCGCCAGCGCCTTTAGCGATGTCTGAGCCTGAGTTCATAGCGATGCCAACGCTTGCTTCTTTAAGCGATGGCGAGTCGTTTATGCCGTCCCCTACAAAGATCACGCCACCTCGGCTCATGAGCTCTTTTACCTTGTTAAATTTATCCTCAGGCAGCATATTTGCATAATATTCGCTCACATTTAGCTTGCTAGCGATATTTGCCACTACTTTTTTATCATCACCTGAGAGGATCACGCTTTGTAAATTTAGCCTTAAAAGCTCGTTTATAACGTCATTTGCTTCATTTTTTAGCTCATCACTTAGCGTTAAAAAGCCGCTAAATTTTTGATTTAGCGCACAAAGTATGACGCCGCTTCCATCATTTGCAGCCTCTTTTATTGCTTCACTATCTGCTTCATTTAGCAAGATATCGTTTGCTGCGAGCAGTTTTTCATTGCCTATTATTATCTTGTTGCTCTCATCTTCATAGACGATGCCTTGACCAACTACGTTTTGAAATTTGCCATTTAGCTTTTGTAAATTTATGTAATTTTGTTTTGCGTATCTTACGATCGCTTTTGAGATCGGATGCTCGCTTAAATTTTCAGCAGATGCCACTAGCTCTAGCTCTTTTTCGCTCAAATTTGAACTTTTGACGCTAATTAGCCCCTTACTTAGCGTGCCAGTTTTGTCAAATGCTACAAATTTAGCATCTTTTATAAGCTCCAAAACCTCTGGATTTTTCACCAAAATACCAGCTTTTGCACCACGCGCGAGCGAGCTTACGATTGCTATTGGCGTGGCAAGTCCTAGTGCGCATGGGCATGAGATGATAAGCACGCAGATCGCGCTAGAGATCGCATAGGCAAAATTTCCACTAAAAATTATCCATATTAAAAATGTAAGAACTGAGATCGCCACGACGCTTGGCACAAAGATGTTTGCTATCTTGTCAGCCAGCCGTCCGATAGGCATCTTTTTGGAGCTAGCGTCGCTTAGTAGGTTTAAAATTTGAGATAGCAAGCTCTCAAAAGAGCTCTTCGTCACTTTTACGCTTATATAGCCATTTGTGTTTAGAGTGCCGGCAAATACGCTATCTCCCACCTCTTTATAAACTGGCAAGCTCTCTCCTGTAAGCATAGAAGCATCTATCTCAGCGCCACCTTGAACTATCACGCCATCACTTGGGATGTTGTAGCCATTTTTTACGATGACGATGTCGCCTACTTTTAGCTCATTTACATTTACCTCTTTACTATGTCCATCTGGCATGACCAAAAAGGCGGTCTTTGGTGAAATTTTAAGTAGCGTCTTTAGGTAGTCGCCTGCCTTTGCCTTTGAGCGCTCTTCAAGATACTTACCTAGCAAAACAAAGGATATTATCATCGCTGCGCCCGAGATATAGACGTTTTTTAGATCATCTGGGATAAAATCTGAAAAGATCACAACAAAGAGCGAGTATAAAAATGCACTGCCGCTTCCAAGAGCTACAAGCACGTTCATATCGTAGTTTTTGTTTTTAACAGCCTCTATGGCGTGAGTAAAGAAGTCTTTGCCACTAAAAGCTAGCACCAAAAATGCTAAAACTAGCATGAGTAAATTTACTAGCAAGTTATGAGGCGCGAACATCTCAAGCGCCATTATCACGATGCTTGTGATAAATGCAAATATAAATTTATTTCTTATAGAGGTTATATGCTCGTCTCTTTTAGCTTCAAATTCATCAATATTTGTCGCCACAAAGTAGCCAAGCTTTTTTATCTTTTGCTCTAAAACTTCACGCACGCTGGCGTCTTTTAGGACAAACTCACCGCTTGCATTTGCAAAATTTACATTTGCTTCAAGCACGCCATCTATCTTTTTAGAAGCCTTCTCGATAGCATTTGAGCAATTTACGCAGCTCATTCCCGCTATATTTAGCTTGACTTTTAACGGCATATCAAAGCTCCTTTATAACGTCAAATCCCAGATCAGCCATTTCTGATTTAAATTTCTCTACATCGCCATCTTTTATATCAACGCTTACTTGTCTTGGCTCTTTGCTAAGATCGACTTTTATCTCGCCAAAGTCATCCTCAAGTGCGTTTTTTATGGTGTTTGCGCAGTTTTGGCAATGCACGTTATTTACCTCAAATGTTTTCATATTATCTCCTTTATCATGTGGTTGTATTCGTGTAAATTTATGATCTTTTTGGTGTTAAATTTAAAGCCAAGGCTCTCGTAAAATTTACGAACTTTTGGCTTATTTATATCAACTATCAGCGAGACCTTTTTATGTCCTAGCTCTTTTGCTTTGGCAAATGAGTGCAAGATAAGCTCTTTTGCAAGACCTTGGCCTCTAAATTTCTCATCTACTGCGATGCTATCTATATAAAACTCATCATCAAAACACTCTTTTTCTATCTGGGCATCTTTGCCAAGTGCCTTTAGATGCTGAGAAATTTCTCTATCAAGTTGCTCTACGTCGCTGCCAAAGTAAGCGCACATCGCAGCGATAATCACGTCGTCACGCCTATAGACATAGACATTTTTATAGCTAAGTCTATTTATCTCGCTTTGAAAAAATTTCTCTAAAATTTCATCGCTTTTTGCTGGATCGTCGTAGCCACTTAGCTTGTAGGCGATATCCTCCATCGCTAAATTTAGTAGTTTTATGCAGATTTTTGCATCTTGTTTTTGAGCATTTTTTATCATGGGTATGATTATATGCTTTTAGCTTAAATTTTTACCAAATATTATTTTCAAATTTACAAAATAAGCGCTTTAGCAGGCAAACTAAAAATGTTTTAAAAAAGTATAAAATTTTTTTAGTTATAATCCGTAAAAAATTTATTTAAGGATATTTATGGGACGAGCATTTGAGTACCGAAGAGCGGCAAAAGAAGCTAGATGGGATAAGATGAGCAAGGTATTTCCAAAACTTGCAAAGGCTATAACAGTAGCGGCAAAAGATGGCGGATGTGATCCAGATATGAACCCAAAACTTCGTGCAGCCATCGCAGCAGCAAAAGCTGAAAATATGCCAAAAGATAACATCGATGCGGCTATAAAAAGAGCAAATGGCAAAGATAGCGCTGATATCAAGACTATCTTTTATGACGGCAAAGCAGCTGCTGGCGTGCAAATCATCGTTGAGTGCGCTACTGACAACCCAACAAGAACAGTTGCAAATGTAAAAGCGATATTTAGCAAAAATGGCGGAGAAATTTTGCCAAGTGGCAGCCTTAGCTTTATGTTTACAAGAAAGAGCGTTTTTGAGCTTGAAAAACCAAGCGCAGATATCGAAGAGATCGAGCTTGAGCTGATTGATTATGGTCTAAGTGACATCGAAGAAGACGAAAACGCACTATTTGTTTATGGTGATTACGCAAATTTTGGCACATTGCATGAAGGCATAGAGAAGCTAAATTTAGTAGTTAAAAAAGCTTCACTTCAGTACTTGCCAAATCAAACCGTGAGCCTAGATGAAGAGCAAATGCTTGAGGTCGAGAGGCTTCTTGACAAGCTAGAAGACGACGATGATGTCCAAGCAGTTTATACAAATATCGAGTAAAAAGGAGCAACATGCGTTTTGATGAATTAAAAGTTTATGATATAAATTTAGACGAACTAAAAAAAGATAAATTTGCAGTTTTAAAGACAGAAAAAGGCGATATCAAACTTGAGCTTTTTGCCGAGGATGCACCGCAAGCTGTTGCAAATTTTGTCCATTTGATAAAAACAGGCTTTTATAATGGTCTAAATTTCCACAGAGTTATACCAAATTTCGTCATCCAAGGTGGCTGCCCAAACGGTACAGGCACAGGCGGTCCTGGCTGGAGGATAAAATGCGAATGCGACAACCAAAAGGTAAAACACGAGCGTGGCAGCCTTAGCATGGCTCATGCAGGCCGTGACACTGGCGGATCGCAGTTTTTCATTTGCCACAGCAAGCAACCTCATCTTGACGGCGTGCATACAGTCTTTGGAAAGTGCGTTGATGACGAGAGCTTAAAGGTGCTTGATGCTATCAGACAAGGCGACAAGATCATCTCAGCAGAGATCAAAGAGAGCCTATAAAAGGGGAATTTATGGAGAGTGCAAAAACGCAAAAAAGTCTCTTTGTGAGGCTATTTACCAATCTCGCCATTTGGGTTGTGATAGGTATAGTTGGCGGTGTTATCGTCGGTATGGTCGCACCTGAGCTTGGCATAGCGAGCAAGCCAGGTATTGATTATTTTATAAAAGCCCTTAAAATTTTAATCGGCCCTATCATCTTTTTAACAATCGTCTCAGGCATCGTCGGACTTGAGAGCTTAAAAGATCTTGGCACTATCGGACTTAAGGCGTTTATCTACTTTGAGATAGTTAGTACGCTCGCTCTTGCTGTTGGTATAATCTTTGGCGAGACGCTTCGTCCAGGGCATGGTATGAACCTTGACTACACCCAGCTTGACGCCTCAAGCGTGGCTAAATTTACATCTCAAGCTGGCAACATGGACGCAAATAGCGGCTTTTTAGCACATACGCTTCATCTTTTAAGAGGCGCTGTGCCAGTAGATGACATCTTCCCTTACGTACATATACTTGATCCATTTATAAAGTCAAACACACTTCAAGTGCTTTTCATGGCGATAGTCGTTGCCATCGTGCTTTCACTACTTGCTCATGATAAAAAGCAAGCTTGCCTAAAACCGCTTGAATTTATCCAGCACTACGTCTTAAAGCTACTTACTTGGCTTATGCTATTTAGCCCAGTGGCGGCCTTTTCAGCGATGGCTTACTTGATCGGTAAATTTGGCATCGGAACGCTTCTTGGTATGATGGAGCTTCTTGTTGTTATGGCACTTGCAAGCTGCTTTTTCATCTTTGTCGTGCTTGGCGTCATTTGCTACTTTGCCAAGGTCAATGTCTTTAAATTTATGCGCTTTATCTCAAAAGAGGTCTTGGTCGTTTTTGCGACAAGCTCGAGCGAGACAGCTCTTGCACCACTTATGCAAAAGCTAGAAGCAGCTGGCATAAATAGAGGCGCAGTTGGCCTTATCATCCCGACTGGCTACTCATTTAACCTTGACTGCACCAACATCTATCTAAGCTTAAGCGTCATCTTCTTAGCTCAAGCATTTAACATCCCGCTAAGTTTTGAGCACCTAATAAGCATACTAATCGTGCTAATGATCACAAGTAAAGGCGCAGTTGGCGTTACAGGATCGGGCTTTGTCGTCCTTGCTGGCACACTAAGCGCACTCCCAAGCACTGGCATACCAGTCGTCACCGTGGCTGTGCTACTTGGCGTTGATAAATTTATGTCAGAGATGCGTGCTGTTGGTAACCTTTGCGGTAATGCCGTTGGCTGCATGATCGTATCTATCTGGGATAAAAAGGTCGATATGGAGAAATTTAGATACGCACTAGATCATCCAGACGAATTTCACTTCCACTCATAATAGAATTTTTCAAGGGGCAAATCGCCCCTTTTTATCTTAAAATTTACTTCAAAACTTAAAGTGCTTACTCCCTATTTTTACAACACCAAATGAAAATTTAGAAATTTTATTTTTAAATATAGAAACTAATATTATAATTATTGAAAATTTTAATTTGGAGGAGTTATGAAGACATTAGGCATCATAGGCGGCATGGGACCACTTGCCACGGCTGATTTATACAAGAAGATCATCGATATAACCCCAGCAACTTGCGATCAAGAGCACCTACACATCGTTATCGACTCATACGCTCAGATAGAAGATAGGACAAAATTTATCATGGGTGAGGGAGAAAGTCCGCTTCCAAAGCTAATTCAAAGTGCTAAACTTTTAAAAAATGCTGGCTGCGAGGCGATGCTAATGGCTTGTAACACAGCTCACTACTTTGCCCCAAGCATCGAAAAAGAGGCCGGAGTGAAAATTTTGCACATTGCAAAAGTTACAGTAGATGCCTTGCAAAAGAAATATCCACACGCTAAAAATATCGCTGTCATCGCAACAAGTGGCACAAAAAAAGCTGGCGTTTATGATCAAATTTTAAAAGAGCGCGGGCTAAAGAGCGTGGATTTTAGCAAAGAGACGCAAGATGTCATCATGGAGTGCATCTACAAAGGCGTCAAAGCTGGTAAGCTAGAAGAGTATGTGCCGGTATTTTATGAAGTGCTTTCTAACATTGAAGCTGACGTTTATATCGCAGGCTGCACCGAAATACCGATGTTTTTACCATTTATCAGCAGCGAGTATAAATTTATAGATGCGACATTTGAGCTAGCAAAAGCTGGCGTAGAATTTGGACTAGAAAAGAGAGTATTTTGATTAAATTTAGCCAGATACCTGGCTAAATTTTCGTTTTAACTGCAAAAATCCTGCTACTTATACTAAATAACAAAAACTTTTTATATTAGAAATTTTAAGATTTGGACATTGCAAAATATTTTAAATTTATCTGGAGCGTTCAGGTAGATTTAAATTTATGATATTGAGCAATTAAAATTTTTGGCTTACAAAGTAGCTTTTAGCTGTAAATTTTAGAAACTCTCGTGAAATAGATTATTTTGCTTTAAATTTAACTAGAATGTTCTGACTAAATTTTAGCTCTAACTACAAAGATCACTTATATTAAATTTATAATATCAAGCGATTAAATTTTTCGAGCATTTATAAAGAGTAATTTTTTTGGTGAGAAAATTTTAGAAAGTCTCGTTAAATTTGATTGAATTATTTTGCAAAATTTTTTAAATTACATATTAGAAATTTGAAAAAGAGCCATATTGCACAGTTCTAAAATCTTTACTATTTGATAGTTTAAATTTAAAAAGCCTTGCAGGGTCTTCCCACAAGGCTATAATTTTAAGCTGTTGGACCAGCTTTGGCGTATTCAACGCCCTCTTTTACATCTTCATAACGTTTGAAATTTTCAACAAACATTTTAGCAAGCTTGTCGCGTGAAATATTGTACTCAGCTGGGTGTGTCCATGTATTTATTGGATTTAGCAGTTTTGTCTCGACACCATCAAGCTCTTTTGGGATAGCGAAGTTAAATTTATCAAAATTTTCAAATTCGCATTTTGTGATGCTGCCATCAAGGATCGCATTTATGCAAGCACGTGTTGCTTTTATGCTCATACGCTTGCCAACGCCGTAAGCACCACCGCTCCAGCCTGTATTTACAAGATAGACATTAACGCCGTGCTTATCGATCTTCTCGCCAAGCAGTTTTGCATAGACAGTTGGGTGAAGTGGCATAAATGGCTCGCCAAAGCAAGCGCTAAAAGTAGCGACTGGCTCGGTGATACCGCGCTCTGTGCCAGCAACTTTTGCTGTGTAGCCACTTAAGAAATAATACATCGCCTGCTCTTTTGTCAGCTTTGCAACTGGAGGAAGCACGCCAAAAGCGTCAGCGCTTAAAAAGATGATATTTTTTGGATGACCAGCGCTTGAGCTTGGCTCGTAGTTGTCGATGTGATAGATCGGATAGCTCACGCGTGTGTTTTCAGTCTTTGAGCCGTCTTTATAATCAACCACGCCGTTTTCGTCAGCCACGACGTTTTCAAGTAGCGCGTCACGCCTGATCGCTGCGTAAATTTCTGGCTCGCTGCTTGGATCAAGGTTGATACATTTTGCGTAGCAGCCACCCTCAAAGTTAAACACCCCATCATCGTCCCAGCCGTGCTCGTCATCACCTATTAGTTTGCGTTTTGGATCGGTTGAAAGTGTCGTTTTACCAGTGCCAGATAGGCCGAAAAATAGCGCCGTATCGCCCTTCTCGCCTACGTTTGCAGAGCAGTGCATACTTAGTTTGCCCTCAAGTGGCAACCAGTAGTTCATCATAGAAAAAATGCCCTTTTTCATCTCGCCGCCATACCATGTGCCGCCGATCACTGCGACATTTTCCTCGACGTTAAAGATGACAAAGACTTCTGAGTGCAGCCCATCAGCCTTGTAGTCCTCATTTTTTGTCTTACAAGCGTTATATACTACAAAATCAGGCTCAAATTTAGCCAGCTCTGCTTCACTTGGACGGATGAACATATTTTTTACAAAGTGCGCTTGCCACGCTACTTCAGTGACAAAACGGACTGATTTTTTGCTCTTTTTGCTAGCTCCACAAAATGCATCTTGGATAAAAATTTCTTTACCACTTAGCTGATCTTTTGCTTTTTTAAGAAGCTTATCAAATAGCTCCTTTGTGATAGGCTGATTTATCTTACCCCAAGCAATATATTTTTGACTTGGGTCTTGCTTGACAAAGTACTTGTCTTTTGGGCTTCTGCCTGTAAAAATTCCAGTATCGACCATAAACGTGCCATTACTAGAGACCCTGCCCTCGTTATTTGCCTTTTCAAGCTCAAAAAGCTCGTCGTAGCTTAGATTGTGATTTATCTTTTTGATCTCTTTTAGACCTAGCTCGTCTAGCTTATTTATCATGTTGTTTCCTTTAAATTTCGTTTCTTTATAAATTTGACCTAAAAGTCATCAAAATGTTAATCAAATTTCGCTTAACACTATCTTTTTAAAAGTGGCAAATTTATTTAAATCTAGCCACCACTTGATTGTTCGCGACACTTTGACCTTTACTAACCTCTATAGAGCCTATGATACCATCTTTTGGGGCTTTGACCTCTATCTCCATCTTCATCGCTTCAAGCACGACTATGGCCTGACCTTTTTTGACATGATCTCCTGCACTAACTAAAATTTTATGCACAGCGCCTGGCAAGCTTGCGACGATGTCATTTTCTGTTGCGCCTGCTACTGCACTTTTGGCACTTTTTACGCTCTTGCCTTCAACTTCAGTGATTGATTTTACTTGGATGCTGTCGTTAAAGCCTTCGCTTACTTCAACGTTGTAGCGACTACCATTTACCACGACGCTATATCTGCCGCTTTGAGTTTGTCTGCCATCGTTTGCCTTAGCGTTTGGATCGATCTTTCTTACATTTACTTTGGCCTCACCTTTTAAGAACGCGATACCTTTTTCTTTACAAGCTGCTGCTATAAAGACGTTTTCTTCGGTAATCTTGATCTTATTTTGTTTTAAAATTTCTTTCACGTGTGCAAGTGACTTGCTCTCATCTTTATCGGCTATATCAACTGCGTGTTTTGTAGTTGGTTTTAAGCCTAGCTGCTCGCTAGCAAGCTTAATGATCTCTTTATCAGGCGTAACTGGGGTCTTGCCAAAGTAGCCAAGCACCATTTTACCGTATCCTTCAGCGATCTTTTTCCACTTGCCAAACATCACATTATTAAAGGCTTGTTGGAAGTAAAACTGGCTAACAGGGGTTACTGAAGTGCCGTATCCGCCCTTTTGCACCACTTCGCGCATAGCAAGGATGACCTCTGGGAATTTATCTAAGATGTTGTTATCTCTCATCATCTGGGTATTTGCAGTGAGCGCGCCACCTGGCATCGGTGAAAATGGTATGAGTGGGCTTACTTGCACAGCTTCAGGCGGTAAGAAATACTCTTTTAAACAATCATTCAAAACGCTTTCGTATTTTAAAATTTTCTCCACGTCAAGTCCGCCAAGATCGTAGTTTTTACCTTTTACTGCGTGAAGCATGGTTAGGATATCTGGCTGACTTGTACCACCACTTACTGGGCTTGCGGCTAGATCTATGCCATCAACGCCAGCTTCAAGCGCTGCGAGGTAGCAAGCAACACTTACGCCTGCAGTTTCGTGTGTGTGAAGTCTGATATGAGTTTTTTCTGGGAGTAGTTTTCTAGCCATTTTTATGGTTTCATAGACCTTTTGTGGGCTACTTGTGCCGCTTGCGTCTTTAAAGCAAACGCTGTGATAAGGGATATTTGCATCTAAAATTTCTCTTAAAATTTTCTCATAAAATTTAACATCATGAGCTCCCACACAGCCACTAGGCAGATCCATCATAGTAACGACAACTTCGTGTTTTAGCCCGTGATGAGCGATCCTCTCGCCTGAATATTTTAAATTTTCAACATCATTTAGTGCGTCAAAATTTCTAATAGTAGTAGTTCCGTGTTTTTTGAAAAGTTTTGCGTGAAGGTCGATTAGCTCGCGGCTACCAGTGTCAAGGGTGACGGTATTTACGCCCCTACTTAGGGTTTGAAGGTTTGCTTTTGGTCCTACGATGCTTCTAAATTTATCCATCATCGCAAAAGCGTCTTCATTTAGGTAAAAATAAAGGCTTTGAAATCTCGCTCCTCCGCCAAATTCAAAATGCTCTATGCCAGCCTCTTTGGCTGCTTCAAGCGCGGGCAAAAAGTCGTTCATAAGCACTCTAGCGCCATAAACCGACTGAAAGCCATCTCTAAAGGTCGTATCCATAACATCGATAAATTTCTTTGCCATATTTCACCTCATTAAATTTATAAATTTACTAAAAAGCGGTCATAAAAAATGGCTAAATTTGACAGAAACTCAAATTAGCCATTTTGCTTGTTTTTGGTATTTTACAACCAAAAACTTTTATATCATTTAAAAAGTGAGAGTAAGAAGTTAAATAATCCGCCGTGGCTCGCATCAAGCATCGGCTTTATCTCCATCAAAAAGACGCAGAAAAAGACTAAAACTGCCACTTGGATGATGATGTAAGGCACCACGCCTTTATAAATAGCAGCTGTTTTTATCTCAGCAGGTGCGACTGATCTTAAGAAAAATAGACTAAATCCAAATGGCGGCGTCAAGAATGAAGTTTGTAAATTCATAGCAACTAAGATCGCTAGATAGACTGGGTTTATGCCTAGTTTTGCGGCGATTGGCACCAAGATAGGAAGCACGATATATGAAATTTCAACAAAATCTATAAAAAAGCCAAGCACAAAGATAACAGCCATACTAAAGATGATAAAGCCCCACTTCTCGCCTGGTAAATTTGTCATGAAATTTTCAACTATCTCATCGCCTCCAGTGTAGCTAAAGACCATAGAAAAGGCAGTCGCACCAACAAGTATAGCAAAGACTAGAGCTGTAGTTTTTACGCTCTCAGCCAAAGCCTCTTTCATCATAGAAAATGAAAATGTCCTATAAAATATTGCTAAGATGATAGCGCCAACGCAGCCAAATGCTGAGCTTTCAGTCGGTGTAGCGATACCTGCAAAAATGGATCCTAGCACACAAATAACTAGCAAAAGTGGCGGAAAGATCGCAATTAGCGCTCTAACGATCTGCTTAAATTTACTAACGCCACTCTCATCTTTTACCACAGGAGCGACTTCTGGCTTAAGATAAGCAACTATCAAAATATAAACTATATAAACTCCAACTAGCGTGAATCCTGGCACAATGGCTTGGTGAAAAAGCTCGCCAACTGGCACTGAGAAGATGTCGCCCAAGATGATAAGTACGATAGAAGGCGGGATGATCTGACCAAGCGTACCAGCAGCGCATATAGTGCCACAACCAAGGGATTGGTCGTATTTATACTTTAGCATTACAGGCAAGCTTATAACGCCCATAGCAACAACGCTAGCACCTACAACGCCAGTTGATGCAGCAAGAAGCGCACCAACTAAGATAGTGCTTATCGCGATACCGCCACGAATTTCGCCAAAGAGCATACCCATGCTCTCAAGTAATCTCTCGGCTAGCTTTGACTTTTGAAGCACGACACCCATAAAGACAAAGAGTGGAACTGCTATGAAAATTCTACTCTCCATGATAGAGAAAATCCTATAAGGCATGAAGTTAAACATATCTTTAAACACTTCTATACTGCCAAGTAGCCCATCGCCATCGCTAAGACTCTCTACAACACTACCAACCATGCCAAATATCATCGCAACCGCACCAAAGGTAAATGCCACTGGAAAGCCAATGCCAAGCATCAATAGTGCGGCTATAAACATTATTAATCCCGCCATATTTTCTCCTTACTAGCTTTCTTATAGCGATTTAAATTTTTTATAAAAAAGCCGATCGCAAAAAATACAAGCACATAAAATGAAAAAGGGATCATCGCTTTTATGATCCATCTATGGGTAAGACCGCCTGGATCTGCGCTGGCCTCTGCCGAGCTGTAAGCATCTCCGACAAACCCAAATGATAAATTTGAAACCAAAAGCGCAAATGGTATGATAAAAAATACAGTGCCAAGCATATTTACAAGGGCTTTATTTTTTTCTGAAAATTTAGCATAAAAGATATCAACTCTAACATGTGCGTCCTCTTTTAGAGCATAGCTCATGCCAAGTAGAAATATCACAGCAAAAAAGTGCCACTCAAGCTCCTGAAATGCAACGTTGCCGTAAGAGAAAAAGTATCTTGCCACAACGTTAAAAAATACGTCTATTATCATCAAAGCCATAATAAACATACAAATGTAGCCGACTATATCACCAGCTTTGTCAAAAAATCTCTCAATCTTGTCCATTAAAAACCTTTAATAGTTCATTTATCATGATGATTAGCACACAAACTGGTGCTACATATCTTAGCAAAAAATACCATGCATTAAATACAAAATCGCTCATATATGGGCTAAATAGCACATATAAAGCATCTTTTTTCATAAAATATCCAACAAATATCGCTCCGCCGATACCGCTAATTGGCAGCAAGATATTTGAAGCAGTAAAGTCAAGGAAGTCAAAGAAATTTTTACCAAATATCATGAATTTATCGCCAACATTTTCTATATGTGATAAAAGACATAAAAATCCCACCATGAAAATCCCAGCTCCAACTATGCAAAGCGCTTTTTTCCTACTCATGCCATACTCTCTGATCAAGAAAAAGACAAATGGCTCGACGATAGAGATGGCTGAAGTGATACCAGCAAAAATGAGCGCAGCAAAAAATGCCACCGCTAAAATTTGACTTCCTTCACTAAGTTTTGTAAAAAGCATAGGAAGTGAGACAAAAATAAGACCTTTTCCTTGTATAGCTAAATTTC
Source organism: Campylobacter concisus (assembly GCA_963516555.1). GTDB lineage: Bacteria > Campylobacterota > Campylobacteria > Campylobacterales > Campylobacteraceae > Campylobacter_A > Campylobacter_A concisus_BA. The sequence goes on from CAUQCU010000002.1 coordinate 25,532, forward strand.
CACTTTTATCAAATTCAAATACAAAGGTAAAAATAACAAGACCTATCATAATCGCAATTGCAATGTTTATAAAGACTATGCTTAGTGTTGAAGTGGCTAAATTTGTATCGTCGCTTAAGCTGGCTGAATAGGTAATGATCGCTGCCATGCCAAGAGATAGCGTCCAAAATGCAAGTCCAAGAGCTAGTAAGAGTGAGTTGAATGAAATTTTACTAAAGTCAGGGATGAGCAAAAACTCGGCTGATTTAGAAAAGCCATCCATCGTCATAGAAAATATAAGCATGATCAAAACCATGATAAATAGGCTTGGCATCATCCAAACATTTAGCTTCTCTATGCCACTTTTTACACCTTTTAAGAGTATAAGAAAACAAGCTAAAAACGCCACAACATAGTAAAAGGTTTGCTCACCAAGATTATGTATTAAAAACTCATTAAATATTGCTTTTGAACTATCGATATCACTTGGCAAGCCAGAAAAAGATAGGACAAAATACTTAAAGACCCAGCCAATTATCACGATGTAATATGATGAGATGATGGCCGCTGTCACCATAGCTAAAATTCCAACCAGCTGCCATAAATTTTTATTTTTAGCTGCTAGCTTTCTAAAAGCATTTACGCTGTCACTCTCACTAAGCTTGCCGATACTAAGCTCTGCCATAAAGATAGGCACACCAACTAGAAAAGTTATCAAAAGATATAAGATAACAAATGCTGATCCACCATTTTCACCAACTACATACGGAAATTTCCACGCATTTCCAAGTCCTACAGCCGATCCAGCGACTGCTAGGACATAGCCTATTTTAGAAAACTGTTCTTTCGCCATTATGAGATCTCCCTTATTAACACCACTAAGACTAAAATAGGTGCTACAAACCTTATTAAAAAATACCAAATTTTAAATATAACCTTACCCATATAAGGCACAAATAGCTCTTTTAAAAGCTCAAATTTCATAAAGTAGCCAACAAAGATAGCAAACAAGATGCCACCAAGTGGGAGCATGATGTTTGAGCTAAGATAATCAAGTAAGGACAAGAAGCTCTTACCAGAAAATGTAAGCGTATCTTTAAATTCGTTTGTACCACTTAATGCACATAAAATTCCTAAAACATAAACTATAAGCCCAACTATTAAGATTGATTTATTTCTGCTAAATTTTAGGCTTTTATTTAGAAAAAATATAAATGGCTCTACAAGCGAAATAACAGAAGTAATACCAGCAAAAAATAGTGAGGTAAAAAATGCGAATGCTAAGAAATTTCCAAGTAAATCAAGCTTAGCAAACAATATTGGTAGCGAAATAAAAGCAAGTCCTATTTTTTCAGTAGGCGTTATATTAATTTGATAAGCAAATGTAAAAACTATAAGTCCAATGATAAAGTTAACAATAATATTTGCAAAGATAACATAGAGTGAGGAGGTAAATAAATTTGTATCATCGCTTAGACTTGATGAGTAGGTAAGGATGCAGCCGACACCAACACACATCGTAAAAAAGGCAAGTCCAAGAGCGTTTAAAATAGCTGTTTGATCTATCTTTGAAAAATCAGGCACTAGTAGAAATTTAGCCGCCTTATCAAAGCTCTCCATACCAAAAGAGTAACCAAGCATAAGTAAAAGCAAGATAAAAAGAGCTGGTATCAGATAGACATTTATGCGCTCGATGCCGCTTTTTACACCTTTTGTAAGGATGAAAAAATAGGCAAAAAACGCGATACTAAAGTATAAAATTTGCTCGCCAATGCCATTTGAAGTAAAATTTACAAAAAGCGTCTTTGAGATTACCATATCTTTAGGTAGCTCGCCAAAGCTTAAAATGACGTATTTTAAAACCCAGCCAATGATGAGCGTGTAAAATGAAGCGATAAATAGCCCAGTCACCATGATAACACCGGCAAATTTCCAAGAGCTTGCACCTTTTGTAGCTAAACTTTTGAACGCTCCAACCGTATCAAGGCGTGAAATTTTACCCATCGCCATCTCAGCAAAAAAAATGCTAAGGCCAACAGCAAAGGTAAAAAATAGATAAACTAGAACAAATGCTGAGCCACCATTGCTACCTGCCATATAAGGAAATTTCCATGCATTTCCAAGACCAATTGCTGCTCCAATAATAGAAAGAACAAAACCAACTTTACTAAATCTATCCATTGTTATTACTCGTTATTTTATATGCTGCAATAATACAAATAGCTACTGGAACAATATATCTTAAGAAAAAATACCAAATTTCAAAAAATGCTCTTCCCATAAAATCTCCAAAAAGCAGATACAAACTCTCTTTTTTAAGTTTATAGCCAACAAAAAAGCTAAATACGATAGCGCCTATTGGCATCATAATATTTGATGTGAGAAAGTCAAGCGCGTCAAAAAATGGCTTGCCACAAACGCTAAAAGCACTTGATGTGTCTGAATAATATGAAAGTATGCAAAAGATGCCTAAGATATAGACAAAGACACCTATGTAAAGAAGCGCCATCTTTCTTGAAATTTCAAATTTCCTAACCAAATAATAAGCAAAAGGCTCGATCATCGAAACCGCGCTCGTAATGCCAGCAAATAAAAGCGACACGAAAAATGCTACCGCCATGACGTTGCCAACGATATCAAGCTTTGCAAAAAGCGTAACAAGTGAGACAAAAATAAGGCCCGGACCACTACTTTTTACAATTTCTTCGTCAGCTCCATAAGCAAATACAAATGTAAATACAACAAGCCCCATCATAATGCCTATTAAGATGTTTATAAAGATGATAGAGAGTGTTGATTTTATTAAATTTGTCTTCTCAGGTAAATTTGCAGCATATGTTGGTATGACGCCAACGCCCATAGATAGCGAGAAAAACGCAAGGCCTAGAGCCTGCAAGATAACATCTGGCGTGATAGCACTAAAATTTGGTACAAATAAAAATTTAGCTGCCTTAACAAAGCCATCTCCCATGCTAAGCGCGTAAAAAAGCATGCAAACTAGCAAGACAAAAAGGCTTGGCATCATCCATATATTTAGCTTTTCGATGCCACTTTTTACACCTTTTGAAACGGCAAAAAATACCATTAAAAAAACTAAGCTAAAGCAAAGCACGGCACTGCTTAGGTCATTTGATAAAAGTGTGTTAAACTGCTCGCCTGCCGCTTTTGAGTCTGCTAAAAGCGGCGAAAAACTAAGATATATATACTTTAATATCCAGCCAATGACCACCATATAAAATGAAGCTATGAGGATCGCTCCGATCATAAAAAAGCCAGATAATGACCAAGCTTTTTTGTTTTTTGGAGCGAGCTTGTAAAGAGAGCTTACGATGTCGCTTTCGCCAAGCTTGCCGATGCTAAGCTCCGCTAAAAACGCCACAAATGCGATAGCAAATGTAAGAAGCAAGTATAAAATTATAAATGCCGAACCGCCGTTATTTCCCACCATGGTAGGAAATTTCCAGGCATTGCCAAGACCCACAGCAGAACCAGCCATTGCAAGAACAAAGCCTATCTTTGAAAATTTTTCGTTCATTGAAAACCTAAGATTAAGAATAAATTAAATTCTTTCAAAGATAGCATAAAAAAACTTTCATTTTTCTAAGCCAAGAATTTTTTATAGGCAATTTAAATTTTTAGTGTTTTTATTTGAAACAAAGTTTTGTTTTTGTAATATTACGGCTCATGAAGTTCAAGTAGGGGACAGATCCGAAAGAGCTTTAAATTTTAAAGGAGCAACGATGAAAAAGATCGTGTTTTTAATTCTTGGTCTTGCTGCATTCGCGTTTGGCGCTGACGGCGAGATGATCAGATCATATTCAGTTATCGCTGGCGGTATCGGCCTTGGCCTTGCAGCTCTTGGCGGTGCTATTGGTATGGGTAACACAGCTGCTGCAACTATCAGCGGAACAGCTAGAAACCCTGGCGTTGGTAGCAAACTTATGACTACAATGTTTATCGCACTTGCGATGATCGAAGCACAAGTTATCTACGCACTTGTTATTACACTTATCGTTCTTTACGCAAACCCAATGCTTGGCTAAGCGTAAAGCTTAAATTTAGCCCCTCTTTTGGGGCTTTTGCTCTTTTTGCGATCATGGTGGAATTGGTAGACACGCTATCTTGAGGGGGTAGTGCCGCTAGGTGTGCGAGTTCGAGTCTCGCTGATCGCACCATTTTTCTCTCTTTCTAAATCAAAATCTTAAATTTCTAAGCTATAAAAAAGGAAAATTTTATGTTAGACAAAAAACGTGCCTTAAAACAATTACAAAACGAAGCAGACGATGTTGCTATATACTCACTTCTAGAAGCTAGCGAAAAAGACGATGAGAATAAAAAAATACTTCGCAAATTAATCACCGAAGAGAGACGCCACTATGCTTTTTGCCAAAAGGTAACTGGTGAAAGCAGAAGTGCAAATTTATTTAAAGTCATTTTCTATACGATACTTGTTAAAATTTTTGGCACATCTTTTACCCTAAAATTTATGGAGTCACGCGAAGAAAATGCGGAGAAATTTTATCTTGACATCGTAGATGAATATCCTGAAGCTCGTGATATTTATGAAGAGGAGATGAATCACGAAAATAGTCTAATCTCCATGTTAAAAGACACAAAACTCGTAAATGCTGGTGGCATCGTGCTTGGCATGAATGATGCGTTAGTTGAGCTAACAGGCACACTTAGCGGCATCGCGCTTGCATTTTCGAATACAAAATCAGTTGGCGCAACAGGCCTTATCATGGGCGTAGCAGCTGCACTTTCTATGGCTGGCTCAGCATATCTTGAGTCAAAAGAAAATCCAAGTGACGAGATCAAACCGCTTACCTACTCGCTCTACACAGGTGGCTCATACATCATAACAACGGCATTTTTGATACTTCCATTTTTCATCTTTTCAAGCGGTCTTTACGCTGTTTTGTCGATGTTTTTCTTTGCACTAGTTGCCATCATTACTTACAACTTTTACATAAGCGTGGCAAAGGAGCTTAAATTTTTACCAAGAGTGGTTGAGATGTGCGTGATAACTTTTGGCGTTGCGATCATATCTTTTGGCATCGGCTTTTTAGTTAAACACTATTTTGGACTAGATATTTAATCCAAAATTTCATACCAAGTGTAGCTATCATCTCCGAAATTTCCACTAAAAAGCGGTTTTAGATTTAGATCAAGCCTTAAATTTTCGCCATTTTTAAAATTTGAGCTTTGATAAATAAGTAGCCACTTTACATTTGCTAGCTTGCCTTCTTTTGCGAGCTTTAAAAATTCGCCAGCTCCTTCAAACATAGCAAGCCCTTTTAAATTTAGCTCTTTTTGCACGCTCACCTTGCGATCTGGCACACTAAAAAGCAGTATCGTTTCATCAAATTTATCACTTCTTGAGTAGATTATGACGTCTGGATTTTTACCGCCACTTACTAGCCTGCTATCAAGCTTTGGGCGGTCCGTCCGCACTGTGTTGCCACCGATCACCAATCTATCTATAACGCTTCTAAGTTTATGGACGTGAGTTCGGCTAAGCTCATTTGTGATGATGCCGCCACTTGCCACGCCGTTTTTGCTAAGGGCGATCTTTAAAAAGCTAAATCCACCATTTTGATATGCCAAAAATGGCTCAAGTAGTTTATCGCAGCGCTCTTTTAAAACGCCAAATTTAACTCTCACACCAGCGCTTTGCAGCAAATTTGCGCCGCCACTTGCTATTTTATTTTCATCGTGGCTGCCGATTATGACCTCACTAAAACCAAGCTCTTTTAGCAAATTTGCACAAGGTGGCGTTTTGCCGTGGTGCGAACAAGGCTCAAGCGTGACGTAAGCTTTTGCATTTTTTAATAAATTTGAGTGATTATTTAGTATAAATTCGTAGCTGAATTTTGGCTCTAAAAGGCCAAATTCACCCTCTTTTATCTTAGAGCCAAAATTAGCATTATATGCTTTTATAAAATCATCTTTAAATTTTTCACTTTTTTTGCAAAGCGCAAAGAGTATCGCTGTCGGTTCAGCGTGTAAATATCCAGCCTTTTCATGAGCCTTGCAAGATAAAATTTGACCATTTTCATCAAGGATAAGGCATCCAACGGCTGGATTTGGATAGGTCAGGATCTGAAATTTCCAAGCCTCGCTTAAAGCAAGACCCATGTAAAATTCGTCATTCATCCATGCCTCTTAGTAAAACACACCAGCATTTGCCAGTGTGTTTTCATAAATTTACGACAAGCCGTCGATCTTGCCCTCTGCGTCTATCTTCATATTGACCGCAGCTGGCACTTTTGGAAGTCCAGGCATTAGCATGATCTTACCGCAAACAGCGACGATAAAGCCAGCTCCCGTTCTAATGTCAAGGTCCTTTACGCTAAATGTAAAGCCCTTTGCTCTGCCCAAAAGCTTCGCATCGTCGCTAAATGAGTACTGTGTTTTGGCGATACAAACTGGCAAATGGCTCAAATTTAGCTCTTTTATCATCTCAAGCTTTTTAAGAGCGGCCTCTTCAAAGACCACCTCGCCAGCTCCATAAATTTCCTTAGCGACCTTTTCGATTTTAGTTTTTGTATCATCGCTCATCTCGTAGGTGAAATTTATCTTGCTTGGCTTGTCGCACGCTTTTAAAACTAGCTCAGCTAGCTCAAGCGCACCTTTGCCACCTTTTACAAAATTCTCGCAAACTGCCACTTCTACGCCAAGCTTTTGGCAGTACTCTTTTACAAAATTTATCTCTTCGTCAGTGTCAAAGCCAAATTTATTAAGCGCCACAACTACATTTTGACCAAATTTGACTTTTAAATTTTCGATGTGTCCGCCAAGGTTTTCGATACCTTTTTTAAGGGCGTTCATATCTGGTTTTGTGATCTCATCTTTATTTGCTTCGCCGTTATATTTTAGCGATCTAATCGTACTTACAAGCACCACAGCGCTTGGTTTGATGTCAGCGATCCTGCACTTTATATCTAAAAATTTCTCCGCGCCAAGCTCCGAGCCAAAACCAGCTTCAGTGATGACGTAGTCGGCTAAATTTAGAGCTGTCTTTGTTGCGATGACCGAGTTGCAGCCGTGTGCGATGTTTGCAAATGGGCCGCCATGCACGAGCGTAGGTGTGTGTTCAAGTGTTTGAAATAAATTTGGCTTGATCGCATCTTTTAAAAGTATGCAAACAGCGTCTTGGCAGCCTAGATCACGCACGTAGATAGGCTTTTTATCGCTATCATAGGCAACCATTATGTTTGCCACGCGCTCTTTTAGATCAGAAAGGCTTGTGGCTAGACAAAGCACAGCCATGATCTCGCTTGCAGCGGTGATGTTAAAGCCATCTTCTCTTGGCACGCCATCAGTCCTGCCGCCCTGACCAACGGTGACAAATCTTAGCGCGCGGTCGTTCATATCCATACAGCGCTTCCATAAAATTCTCTCTATTTTTAGTGGGTTTTCTTGATAGAGGCTATTATCTATCATCGCTGAAATTAGGTTATTTGCCGATGTTATCGCGTGAAAATCGCCAGTGAAGTGTAAATTTAGATCCTCCATCGGCGCAAGCTGCGAGTAACCACCACCTGCTGCTCCGCCCTTTATGCCAAAAACTGGCCCCAAAGATGGCTCACGAAGTGCTAGGCAAACCTTTTTATTAAGTGAATTTAGTGCGTCGGCTAGGCCGATCGACATAGTCGTTTTGCCTTCGCCGTATGGGGTTGGATTAGTCGCGGTGACTAAGATGAGCTTTGAGTTTGATGGCTCAAGTCTAGGAGAAATTTTAGCCTTAAATTTGCCGTAAAGCTCAAGCTCGTCTTCGTTTAAGCCTAGTCTTGCGGCAACTTTACTGATGTGTTCAAGTTTCGTTTGATGAGTTATCTCGATGTCGCTTAGCATTTTACCACTCCAAATATGTTTTTGCTTTTTTTATCTCACTGATGTTGATCTCAAAAATTCCCTCTTCGTTTTCTACTGCGATGCTCTCTTCGTCCGCTTTTACAAGCCTTCCTGCAAATTTCTCAGCCTCGGTTTGAACTTTAACTAGCTCACCAACGCTCGCTTTAAAATGCGAAGGCTTGCTAAGCTTTCTCTCAAGGCCAGGCGAGCTAACCTCTAGGTTGTAGTCTCCGCTAACTGGCGGTGTCACGTCAAAGATAGGTGAAAGCAGACGGCTAACTTTTTCGCAATCATCAAGGCTCACTCCGCCATTTTTTGTGATGTAGACTCTAAAAATAGCCCTGCCATTTTCATTTGCTATCTCGCTGTCATAAAGCTCTACGCCGCATTCGCGTACTAGTTTGTCTAAATTATCCATTTTTGTTTAAATCCTTTGAAATTTTATCAAACAACTTATCCATATGGTTTTGATACTCTAATCTATCGTCAAATTTAAAGTGAAAATTTGGACATCTATACCAGCCCTCAGCAGCCATGCAGTGGTTTTGCAAGTGCCTACAAACGCGCTTTAAATGCCCCAAAATATACTCTTGCTCGCGCTCGTCAAACATCATCTTGTCAAGATAGACAAAGGCGTCATATCTGCCCTTTTTGCACTCGACGTCAGTGACGCAAAGACCTTTTAAAATGCTATCTTCAAGAGTGGCTAGAGCCTCTGGTATGAGCTCTTTTAGCACGCTCTCTGTTCTCATACGCTTTATTTCGTTAGCGTTCATAGAGTAGCTTTCTCCTTGACTTCTTTGAAGCTTTCGATGTAGTCATTTTCTCTGATGTCGTTGAAATTTTCGATACCAACGCCACACTCGTAGCCTTTAGCAACTTCTTTAACGTCATCTTTAAAGCGTTTTAGTGAGCTAACTAAGCCCTCATAAACGACCACACCTTCTCTAATAAGACGAATTTTTGCCCCTCTGTTTATCGTGCCCTCAGTGACGATACATCCAGCGATTGCGCCTACTTTTGGCACATGGATCACTTGGCGAACCTGAGCTTGACCAAGCTGCTCTTCTCTGATGATCGGTGACATTAGTCCGCCCAAAATCGCCTTCACATCGTCGATTAGGTTATAAATAACGTTGTAAGTTTTTATCTCGACGCCGCTCTCTTTTGCCTTCTCTTTTATCTCGCCAGTTGGTCTGATGTTAAAGCCAAGGATGATACAGTCGTTGCTTGCACTTGCAAGCGCAACGTCGCTTTGCGTAATACCGCCAACGCCTGAGTGGATCACATTTACTCTGATCTCGTCATTTGCTAGTTTTTCTAGGCTCGCTTTTAGCGCCTCGAGTGATCCGCCAACGTCAGCTTTGATGATGACTGGAAGTGTCTTTAGCTCGCCCTCAGCGATCTTAGCGCTAAGCTCATCGATACTAACCTTTGTGCTCTTGCTAAGCTCTTTTTGGCGGATATATTCAGCCTTTTTCTGTGCGTATTCGCGAGCCTCTTTATCAGTTTTTACGCCTATTAATGTCTCGCCAGCCTCTGCTATCTCGCTAAGGCCTACTATCACACCACATTCGCCTGGTTTTATCTCTTTTAGCGGCCTGCCCTGATCATCAAGCAAGCTTCTTATCTTACCGTATGCAACTCCAGCTACGACGGTATCTCCGACATGAAGCGTACCGTTTTCAACGATGATGGTAGCTACTGGACCACGGCCTTTTTGAAGTGAGCTCTCAATGACAGTTGCTTTTGCATTTGCCTTTGGATTTGCCTTTAGCTCCAAAAGATCAGCTTGTAAAAGCACGATCTCAAGTAGATCATCTATGCCCATGCCTGTTTTTGCAGAGATCGGCACAAATTCATACTTGCCACCCCACTCTGTTGGCATGATGTCAAGCTCAGCAAGACCGGTTTTTACTAGATCAGGATTTGCTGACTCTTTATCCATTTTATTTATTGCGATGATTATTGGCACGCCAGCGGCTTTTGCGTGGCTAACTGCCTCTTTTGTCTGTGGTTTTACGCCGTCATCTGCTGCAACAACGATGATAACTATATCAGTTACGCCAGCGCCCCTTGCACGCATAGCCGTAAATGCCTCGTGGCCTGGAGTGTCGATAAATGTAATGTTTTTGCCGTTTTTATTTACCATATAAGCACCAACGTGCTGTGTGATACCACCAGCCTCGCCTGCTGCTACGCGAGACTTTCTTATGTAGTCAAGTAGCGAGGTTTTGCCGTGGTCGACGTGACCCATGATGGTTATGACTGGTGCTCTTGACTGGAGATTTTCATCGTCTTTTATCTCCTCTTCATAAGCTGCAACGTAGTCAAATTCTTTTTGATCGTCGATGATATTTACCTCAACGTTAAACTCATCAGCCAAAATTTCTATCGCATCTTCATCCAAAAAGTCGTTTTTAGTTGTCATCATACCAAGCATAAATAACTTACCTATGACCTCGCTAGGCTGCTTGTTTAGCTTTTCAGCAAATTCATAAACGCGAATTTCTTTTGGGATATTTATAGAAGTTACAGCTTCGCTATTTTGTTTATTTTCAGGCTTTTTGTGTTTTTTTCTAGCTCTTCTTTGTATGCCGCCTTCGCCAAATGAATTTATCGTGTTATTGACGGTTGTTTTCATCGCATTTGGCTGTTTTGTCCTTTGCATAGGAGCTGGCGCTGGTGTTTTGAAGCTAAAATCAGGCAATACAACCACATCTTCATCTTCAAGCACGATGTCGCCAAAATCGCTTCCGCCAAGCAAGTCCATCTTCTCGGCACTATCTTTTTTGCTTACAACTGTTAGCTTTTTCTCTTTTTTCTTTTTTCTAGCCAAATTTTCATCGCTAGCAGAGAACATACTCTTAAAATCACTAATATTGGTTACAGCCGCCTCAGCCTTTTTCTCCTCTTTTACTGGAGCTGGCGCCTCGAAGTCTTTTTTCTTTTTAACTATCACAAGGCCACGTCTTTTTTGAGTCACATCAGCCAAACTCTCTTTTGGTTTTGGCGCTTCAGCTGGCTTTTGATCAACCTTTACAGGCTCTTCTTTTTTAGGCTCAGCTTTAGGTTTATCCTCTGAAATTTGCACCTCTTTTTTAGGCTCAGTCTTTGCCTTTTCGGGTTTTGGTTCAGACTTAGTAGCTGCCTTTTTGGGCTCGGCTTTAGGCTTTTCTTCTTTTTTAGCTGGCTCTTTTTCTGCCTCTTTTTTAGGCTCTTTTTTTACCTTTGGCTCACTCTTTTTCTTTTTAAATTTATCTGGTATTACACCAGTTTGAACGTACTCATATATTGCTTCAGCCTCTTCAAGGCTCACAGCATTTGAGTGAGTTTTGACTTTTAGGCCTAGTTCTTGAGCTTTTTCGACTATCTCTTTACTTGGGTAGCCAAGCTCATTTGCGATCTCTGAAATCCTAACATTGCTCATTTAAGAGTATCTCCTTTAACTTCGGTGCGTCAAGTCCGAGGGCACCTTTAGTTTGTTTATCAATTATTTTTTTTAAAATTTTGTCGTCTTTTTGCAAACAGCCATCACATAGATAGAAACTGCGACCATTTCCTTTGCCGCACTCCAAATTCTTGCCTACCAAGCGGTATCTTTTTAGCAAGTTTTGAGAAAATTTGACTTTGCAAGCGACACATGTCCTTACTGGATTATTTTTATTCATTATACCTTTTTAAACTTGTTTCTAGCTTTGCGTGATTTCGTATCCATCGTTATCAAATGAAAAAATTTCCACTCTAAAATCACCAAATTTACTCTTTAAAACGTCTTGTAAATTTTTAGCGTCATCTTTATAAGCGATGTTTAAAAAACTTGAGCCTGAGCCTGAAAGTGTGCTCATTAGCGCTCCATTTTCATAAGCTACCTTTCGCACCTCAAAAAGCTCTTTTAAAGCGCTCATTCTGCGCTCTTCGTGCATCATATCCTCACTTGCTACCCTTAAAAGATCATATCTTTTTTCATAAAAACAAGATGTTAAAAATGCAGCGTGCGAGAGGTTATTTACGCACTCTTTCATGGTGTAGTTTTTTGGCAAAATTTGTCTTGATGATGCCGTACTCATCGGCTTATTTGGGATAACAATAACCGCTTTTATATCATCGCTTAAATTTATTTTATTTGCATAAACATTGCCATTTTTTACGATAGCACTGATAAATCCACCGTGAACTGCTGGCGAGATATTATCTGGGTGGGTTTCATAGATGATCGCTTTATTTAAAACAACGCTTTTACTAGCCTTAAATCCAGCCATCTCATAAGCTGAAGCTATGGCTCCAACGATCACTGCAGAGCTGCTACCAAGTCCTCTTGAAAACGGGATATTGTTTTCAAAAACGACTCTAAATTTTTCATTTTTTCCAGTTAGCTCTAAAAAAATTTCATTAAAAATGCTTAGAAAAATGTTGTTTCTTTTTAAATTTGTGCTATCACTTCCCTCGCCATTTATCGAAACTGAGCTAAATTTAGATGGTTCGATCTTTACGCTATTAAAAAGCTTTAAACTAAGTCCTAAAGCGTCAAAACCAGGTCCTAAATTTGCACTTGTGGCAGGGATTAAGATATTCAAATTTTCTCCTAAACAGCTTGGATGATATAATCTGGAAGTGTATCTGAATTTAGTTTTAATTCATCTAAATTTAAAGGCAACACAAATCTCACTGGCTCAACTTTTTCAAGTGAAATTTCGCCATTTTTTAAGACAAAACTTAAATTTTTATTTGCTCTGATCGCTTGGCCGCCGTTTAGACTAAAGCCACTTACTGCGTAAAATTCACAGCCCTTTGCCAAAGAAAAAGTCTTTAAGATAACGTAGGCCACCTTTAGCCCCATGAAGCTACCTGGCGTGTTTGCGTAGATAATCTTTGTGATGTTAAATTTAGAGGATAAATTTTCTAGGATTTTTATCAAGGCTTCGCTGACATGCTCGTCAGTTGTGATCTCATCAAATTTTACGCCATCTTTATAGACTCCAACTAAAAGCGGAGTCGATAAAGAGACTACTAAAATTTCAATATTTTTTATGCAAATACCTTTTGATACTCTTTTAAAAGCTCGCCACTAAGCGTTGCGATCTCATAATTTTTCTCATCTGCCATTAAAGCAAGTGTTAGTTTGTGATTTAGATCGTGGCTGCCCGCAAATGCTGTGTAGTCACCTAGTAAAGGTGCTCCAAGCAAGCTCAAATCGCCAACTGCGTCTAAAATTTTATGCCTTACAAACTCATTTTCAAATCTCAAACCCTCTGGGTTTAAAATATGCGTATCATCGATAGCCACGGCGTTATCAAGTGATGCACCAAGGGCTAAATTTTGAGCTTGAAGGCGTTGCAAATCTTTTAAAAAGCCAAAAGTTCTAGCGCGAGCGATATTTTTTACAAATGAGCTCTTGCTAAATTCAAAAACATATCTTTGCTCGCCGATAACTGGGTGGTCAAATTTGATCGTATAGTCAAATTTTGGATTTCTTGAAGGCAAAGTTCGCACAAATTTTGACCCCTCAACCACCTCAACCTCGCGGCGGACAAGGATGACTTTTTTACCAGCGTCAAGATGTCTTATACCAGCTTCATCAAGCAACATGCAAAAGCTTATCGCACTGCCGTCCATGACAGGAATTTCGTTTGCATCAACTGAAATTCTAATATTATCAATGCCGTATCCATTTACAGCTGCCATTAGGTGCTCTATCGTGCTGATAAAGCCCTTTTCGTTGCCAACGACGGTTGCCATTTGCGTATTTATAACGTTTTTAGGCTCGGCTTTAAAACTAATACCAAGATCTTCGCGGTGCAAAATAATACCTGAATTTGCATCAAGAGGTTCTAGTATAAGTCTTATCGGCTCACCCTTATGAAGCCCTATACCAACGGTCTCAACGCGTCTTGCGATAGTAGTTTGTTTCAAAAATTTTCCTTATATTTTTTTGTTCGCTTATGATAGCACTAAAAAATCAAATTTGCAAATTTAATTCTTATCTATCATCGCCTTTGCGGCATCTAAGACACTTGTCACATTGTCTTTTATCCACTTTTTATCCATCCATTGTTGAGGCCTTACCTCTTCGCCTTGGACCAAAATTCCAAAGTGAAGGTGATCTCCAAGCGCAAGACCGCTCGTTCCAGTTGTGCCTATTTGATCGCCAGCAGCAACCATGTCGCCCTCTTTTACCTTCGCACTTGAGCAGTGTCCATAGAGCGAATAAAGTCCAAATCCATGATCGATCACAATGTTTAAACCATAAATTCCATTCTCAGATGCTAGCACAACGCGGCCCGCATTGCTAGCTATTATCGGAGCTGATGCCACGCTTGCAAAATCTATACCCATGTGCCATGACTCACTTACTTGCTCGTTATTATATGTATAGAAGCGGTGATCGGCAAAGTCAGCTACTTTTTTGCCATTTCTAAGCGGGTAAAATGGGATGATATTAAAGCCGTTTGTGATGTCAGTATCGACGTTTGAGGTAAGTGCTGTTATCTTCTCTTCATTTGAGTTTCTTAGTGTTTCATTGACAAATTTCATCTTATCAAGCCTAGAAAGAGCGTTTGGATCTTTGGCGTATTGATCTGTTAGATCAACGATCTTTCCGTCTAAAAATCTATCGTTTAAAGCAATGGTTGAAGTTTTGTATTTTACATTTTCATAAAAATATCTCACGTGAGATTTGCTCTCATTGCCCGCAAAGTCTCTTGCGATGACCTCAGCGCTAAAGTTTTCAACTTGCACTGGCCAAGCAACAAGTGCTGCATAAAAGCCCTCTTTATAAAATGGCACAGCCTTAAATTTCTTACCAAAATTTGTCTGGACATAAACCTCTTTTAGCTGATTATCAGTCGCTCTAAAGACGACAACTGCGCTACCGCCCTTTGAGATAGAGTAAGACTGAGAAAGCACGTAAAGATCAGGCTTTGAGGTGTCGAGCACAACTTCAACTTTTTTGCTTGCTTTATTGCCAGTAAAAAAGCCCCATTTGCTAGTATCGACCGCTTCTATACTCATCTCATAAGTGTCTTTTTGAGCAAAAAATCCAGTCTTTGGGAAGGTCAAATTTACATCAAGCTCAGTGCTTGGATTTTGTATGATTTGATTTAGTAAATTTAGGTCATTTTTGCCGTCATTTATGCTAATGCGCACAAATTTTATGCCGCTGTCATCTTTAAATTTGATATTCATAGGCGAGCGAAGGTTCCAATAAACCTTATCAGAAACGCCGATGATTGGCTCGTTTCGCTCAAAGTCTTTCGACATCAAAGCATAACCAAAGCCACCAGCCAATATCAAAACAAGTAAAACCACAACAATGCCAAAACCACCTATTCCACGTCTATACATAATATTATTACCTTAAATTTTATTTGCGAAATTTTACATATAATCAATAAATTTTTAGTTAATTACAAAATTTCTCTTACAGCTCTAGCTTCGCTCATCCAATCAAAAAGTTCATCCCAGCGCTCGTCTTTTATAAGATCTTTGCATAAATTTAGCTCTTTTTCAAACATATTTATCGCGGCAACGACATTATTTTTATTTTGCTTAAAGATATCGCTCCACATAAATGGCGAGCTCTTTGCGACACGTATCATGCCCTTAAATGTAGGTCCGCCAAGTGCAACGATATGCCTTTTATCCTCTTCTTTCAAGATCCCACTAGCAAGCGAAAATGCAATAGCGTGAGGCAAATGTGAGATGAGACCCACGTGATGATCATGCTCTTTTGCACTCATGAAAATGATCTTCATGCCAAGGCAAGAAAATAGCTCAACACTCCTTTTTACATGTTTTTCTGCACTCTCAGCAAAGTCACAAACTATGACAGTTGCGCCTGTGTAAAGCGACTTAAAGGCAGCTTCTGGACCAGAGTACTCAGTACCTGCCATCGGGTGAGCTGGGATGAAATTTTTACGAATTTTCTCTGGCACGGCTTCTATTATCTTTTGCTTTGTCGAGCCAAAGTCGATGATCGTCGTATCTTCGCTAATGTCAGTTAAATTTTGCACGATGCTTACGATAGCCTCAACTGGAACAGCCAAAAAGATGATGTCACACTTCTTTTTCATCTCATCAATGCTTAAAATTTCATGCACCAGTCCAAGCTCGAGTGCTTTTTTGCTGTTGTTTTCATCTTTGTCATATCCGCTGACACAAGAGATCAATTTCTCATCTTTTAATGCAAGACCAAGCGAGCCACCCATAAGACCAAGTCCGATGATACCTATTTTCATAAAAAACCTTTAAAATTATAAAATTTAAATTTTTTAAAAATAAAATATGATATTATACGCACTTATACTAAAACTCTAGGTTAAATTTAATGAAAAAGAAATTATTTTTACTAGCACTAGCTTTAAGCGGTCTAAATGCACAAACAATTCAGTCAATAAATTTCAAAGGTCTTATCCACCTTTCGCCTGATGTAGCCACGCAGATAATGGGGCTAAAAGTCGGTCAAGAGCTAACTCCAAAGCTTAGCGATAAGGCTATCACAAATTTATACAAGCAAAATTATTTTGATGATATCTACATAGAAGATACAGGTAATGGCAATCTTTTAGTAAAAGTAAAAGAGAAGCCAAGCGTAGCTAGAGTCGATCTAAAGGGCGTTGTGACAAACGACAAAACTGCGATCGAGTCGCTAATCAACATCAAACCTGGCAATATGTACGATGAGCTAACTATCGAAAAAACAAAAGAGAGAATTCGCCAGTACTACGAGTCAAAGGGCTACTTTGACACAGTTGTAGATGTAGAAAAACAGCCAGTTGCAGACAACGATAGCTCACTTTTTATCACTCTAAATATAAACCGCGGCGAAAATATGATAATCAAAAAGGTAAATTTAGTCGGCGCAAAAGAGTTTGACTATGACGATATCGAGCCAGTAGTTGCAAACAAAAGTAGAGAATTTATGGGCTGGCTTTGGGGTAGAAACGACGGTAAAGTTAAACTTTTCGAGCTTGAAAACGACCCAGCAAGGATTCAAGATAAGTACTTTCAAAAGGGCTATTTAGACGCGACTGTTTCGTCACCTTACCTAAATGCGTCATTTGATAACTACACAGCTGATCTTACATACTACATCCACGAGGGCGAGCCTTATAAGGTTTCAAATGTAAGCATCACAGCACCAGAAGAGCTAGGACTTGATACTAAAAAGATCATAGATGACTTTAGACTTGAAGCTGGTGATACGATGAACTCAGCAAGACTTCGCCAAGATATGAAAAAGCTTGACGATATGGTCGCTGACAAGGGTTATGCATTTGTCAAAGTCTATCCAAAGACTGACAAATTTGATGAAAATAAAACAGTTGATATCGACTACGAAGTTGATCCTGGCGAAAAAGTATATATAAGAAACGTTCAAATTTCAGGAAACGATAGAACAGTTGATCGTGTCGTAAGACGTGAGCTATATCTAACTGAGGGAAATTTATATAGTAGAACCGACCTTCAAGACTCAAAAGACGCACTAAAAAGAACAAGCTACTTTGATGATGTCGAGATAGAAGAGGACCCAGTTGATAAAAATACAGTCGATCTAAAAGTAAAGGTAAAAGAGGCCTCAACTGGCTCGATAAGCGGTGGTATCGGATACGGAAGTAGTGATGGCTTACTACTTAACGCTGCACTTTCTGACACAAACATCTTTGGCTCTGGTCTTCAAGGACAAGTAAGCGTAGATAAGAGCGATAGAGAGCTTTCAGGTCAGATAAGTCTTACAAATCCAAGAATTTTTGACTCAGAGTATAGCCTTGGCGGAACACTCTATGCAAACGACTATGACTGGAGAACATACAAAGAGAGAAGCTATGGCTTTAGCACAACACTAGGTAGAAAATTAACCAGAAATTTAAGTGCATCACTTACTTATAACATCGAGCAAAGTAAAGTTACTCTAAAAGATGATGAGCTAAGAGATATAAATAGATATACAGGTAAAGAAATTTATAGAGAAGGCAAGGCTATAAAAAGCGCTATAACTCCAGCTTTAACATATAATAGCACTGATGATTACTACTTACCAAGACGCGGTATCATAGCTAGCACATCATTTGAGATAGCAGGACTTGGTGGCGATATGGATTTTGTTAAAAACCGCACAAATTTCAACTACTATCTAGGTCTTAGAGAGTACATCGACTACGATCTCATCCTAAGATATAAAGCAAGCTTTGGCAAAATTTGGGAGAGAGGCTATACTCCGATCAACGAAAGACTTTATCTTGGTGGTATTAGAAGCTTACGTGGTTACGAGAGCAGAACTGTATCTCCAAAAGTAAAATATAATGGCGACTACTATGAATACGGCGGCGAAACATCATTTAACAACTCAGTTGAGATGAGCTTCCCTATAATAGAGCGTGTCAAAATGCGTGGTGTTGTATTTTACGACTATGGTATGATCGGCGAAAATAGCCTAAATGAGATAAAAAGATCATCAGTTGGCACTGGTATCGAGTGGATAACACCTATCGGACCACTTCAACTAATCTTCGCAAAAGCTCTTAAACCTAAAGAGGGCGATGATACAAATACATTTGAATTTACTATCGGAAGACGCTTCTAATAAAATACTTTTAAGGGGCTAGTTTGCCCCTTAAATCCCCCACAAACAAACAAACTTTAAGTCATATAAGAAAAAGCAAGGCTAACATTAGATATAATCCCACAATTTTTAATATAAGTGGGTAAAAAGATGAATTTCTCAGACATTTTTTCAAAGATAAGAAAAGCTCAACCTCGTCCAGAAGAAGCACCTACACACTGGGTAAAATGCGACAACTGCCACTCACTGATGTATTACAAAGAAGTTGAAGCTTGTTTTAATGTATGCCCAAAATGCGGCTACCACATGAGATTAAAAGCTGATGATCGCATAAATTTGATCTGCGATGAAGGTAGCTTTGTAGAATTTGACGCAAATTTAAAACCAGTAGATCCTTTAAATTTTGTCGATAAAAAATCATACAAAAAAAGAATCACAGAAAATAAAGAAAAAACAGGACGCACAAGCTCAGTGATATGTGGCGAAGGCAAATGCAACGGACAAGAGATCCAGCTAGTTGTTTTTGACTTTGGCTTCATGGGCGGCTCACTAGCTTCAGTCGAGGGCGAAAAGATCGTAAGAGCGATAAAACGCGCGATCGAAAAACGCCAAGCCTTAATCATCGTAAGCGCATCTGGTGGCGCTAGAATGCAAGAGAGCACATTTTCTTTGATGCAGATGTCAAAGACTTCAGCAGCCCTAAAACTTCTTGACGAAGCAAGGCTACCATATATTTCTATCCTTACAGATCCTACGATGGGTGGCGTTAGTGCATCATTTGCATGGCTTGGAGATCTAATAATCGCTGAACCTGGCGCGCTAATAGGCTTTGCAGGACAAAGGGTCATCAAACAAACTATAGGCGCTGATCTTCCAGAGGGCTTTCAAAGGGCTGAATTTTTGCTCGAGCATGGCCTCATAGATGACATCGTGCCAAGAAGCGAGCACAAAAAATATCTAAGCGATATGGTTAAATTTCTTACAAATAACAAAGCTATGATCTCTAAAAGCGAAGTGACAACTCCTAGCGAAGCTGGCTTTGAGCTAAAACTAAAAACCAAAGGGTAAGTTTGGAAATTTCGGTTTTTAGCATTCAAAAATCATCGCGTGACAACTTTGAAAACGAGATACAAGAATATATAAAAATGAGTGCAAAATTTGCCAAGATAAACGACAAAATCATATTTAATGAAAAGATAGCAAAGGCTCAAAGTAATGGCAGAAGCGATGCGCTAAGAGCTTATGATGAAATTTACGAGCCAAATTTAAAAGGCTTTTGCGTGATGCTTGATGAAAATGGCTCACAGCTTGACAGCCAAGAATTTGCTCAAATTTTAAACTCAAATTCACAGATCAATTTTTTCATAGGTGGAGCTTATGGGCTTAGCCAAAATTTAAAAAACAAGGCACAAAAAGTCGTAAGCTTAAGCAAGATGACTATGGCGCACAAAGTCGCCAAGCTCGTACTTTTTGAGCAAATTTTTAGAGGGCTTTGCATAAATGCAAACCACCCATATCACAAATAAAGGAATATAAAATGACTCAAAACGAGCTAAATTTTTTCAAAAAGCTACTTGAAGAGCGAAAATTACAAATCAAAAAAAATATCTATGACTCATCAGTTGAAGTAAGCGGTTTAAGAGATAGTGGCGTAAGCGATGAATTTGACATCGCTTCAGTAAATACCGACCAGCTTATAGAGCAGTCTATCTCAACCCAACAACGAGCCGAGCTTCACGAGATCGACGAGGCGCTTGAAAAGATAGCAAACAAGACTTATGGAATTTGTGACATGTGCGAAGAGGAGATCGGCATCCCTCGCCTAAAAGTAAAACCGCATGCAAAATACTGCATAGCTTGTCGTGAGATAATAGAAAAAACAGCAAAAAACTAAGGAGAAAATATGAAAACCAGAAAATTTCTCGTCTACTGCATCATCTACACAGCAGTTGTTGCAGGACTTACCTATTCTCTTAATAGTTCAGACTTCACCTTTGAGCTCTTAGGTCAAGCCATAACCTTGCCAGTAGCTGTCTGGGTGGCACTTCCAGTAGCCCTTTTGGCGCTCCTTGCCCTACTTCACATCGCATATCATGGATACGCCTTTTATAGATATAAAAAATGGATAAAAAAAGATAGCCAGCTCTACAAAGACCTTGCAAAAGAGACGCTTCTTGGCTTTGAGAGCAACAAAGACTTTAAAACCGATACTTACAAGATCGCCTCACAGCTCACTCGCTCTATCTCACCAGTAGGCGAGCTTAAGGACGTTGGCGTTGATGACGGCGAGATAAACAATATCTTACAAACCATAAAAAGCATAAAAAACAAAGAGATCGTCGATCTAAAGAAATTTAGACTAGCAAAAGATAGCAAGCTAAACATCCTAAACGAGCTAAACAAGATCGAGCAGCTGCCTACTTACTATCTTGACGTGCTTAAAAACCAAGAACAAAACGAGAGCCTTAAAAAGGCAGCCTTCGATAAGCTCATAAAAACAGCTTCATTTAATGAGATCAAAAAAATCGATCCAGAGCTAGCAAGCGAAGATATAATGACCATTATCACGCGTTTTGTAAATGATGAGATCGACCTAAGTAGCGATGAAATTTTCGATCTTTTAAATAATGCAAAAGTAACAAAAGCACAATACGACAAAGCAGCTATAATGCTTAAAAATAAGCTAAAACCAGACGCATTTATCGGTATCTTTGAGAAGCTAAAAAGCATCCATGCTGACGCTGATGAAGCCTACGTATATGCGCTATTTGAGCTTCAGATGCTTGATAAAGTAAGAGAAGCTATCGAGGGCAGCGACCCTGATGAGTTTAAAGAGATAAAGGTTTTACTATTTTTGCGAGATAACGGCAAAATGGTGCCTAGCTCGCTATTTTTTAAATGATAGACTTTAGTAAAAAGCCACTTTTCTTAGCGCCACTTGCTGGCTTTTCTGACCTGCCACTAAGGAGCGTAGTCAAGAAATTTGGCTGCGATGTCACTGTTAGCGAGATGATCAGCGCAAACGCCTTGGTCTATGAGAGCAGTGACAAAACCCTTGAAATGCTTAAAAAATCCCCAAACGAAGAGCCCTACGTCGTCCAGATAGCTGGTAGCGATATAGAAAATCTAAAAAAGGCCGTGCAGATAATCAATAAATTTGATGGAATTTATGGGCTCGATCTAAACTGCGGCTGCCCAGTGCCAAAGGTCGTTAGACAAGGCGCGGGATCGGCTTTGCTAAACGACCTAGACAAACTTCAAAGCATAATCGAAGCCATAAAAAGCGTCTCAAACAAAGAGAGCCTAAGCGTTAAATTTAGACTTGGCTTTAACGACAAAAATGAAGAGAAAATCGCAAAGGCCTGCGAAGAAGCTGGCGCGGACTACATCGCAGTACATGGTCGCACCAGAGCTGGTGGATACAGCGCAAAAGTTGATTACGAAGCGATCGCCAGAGTAAAGGCGAGCGTGAAAATCCCAGTCGTTGCAAATGGTGATATAAACGCGCAAAATGCAGATGAAATTTTAAATCTCACAAAATGCGACGCCCTTATGATCGGCAGAGCAAGCATCGGCAATCCTTGGATATTTCACGAGATAAAGACCAAAAGTAGCGTGGATAAGACACTAAAACAAGAGATCATCCTAGCTCACTTCGACGCTATGATCGAGCACTACGGCGAGCACGGACTTTGCATATTTAGAAAGCACTTGCACCAATACAGTAAGGGCATAGACGGCGCAACAACCTTTAGAAACGATGTAAATTTCATCAAAGATATGACAGCGATGAGAGAGCGCATAAGGGAGTTTTTTGCCTAGATGCAAGGCTACATCCTGCGCGTGCAAAAGGTCAGAGACGAGGACCTTTTAGTCTTTGTGCTAACGCCAAATTTGCTCGTAAAGTCATATAGATTTTTTGGCGCACGACACTCAAACATCATGACTGGCTACAAGATCGACTTTGAGCTCGAGCAAGAGGCGAAATTTCTACCAAAGCTTAGAAGCATACTTCACCTTGGCTTTAAATGGCTGCTAGAGCGTGACAAGCTCATCATTTGGCAGCAGTTTATGCGCCTACTTTATGATCATCTAAAAGAGGTCGAGCAGCTCGATGAAATTTACTTTAACGAGCTTGATCGCTGTGCCAAACAGATGCAGCTGCAAAATCCAAAACGCCTTATCATCGAAAGCTACGTCAAAATTTTAGAGTATGAAGGCAGACTTCACAGCGAGCTTGAGTGCTTTATCTGCGACGAAGAGATAGAGAGTGAGCTTTGCTTAACTCGTGGCTTTTTGCCCTCTCACAAGCACTGCCTTGACAGGAGCGAATTTGACGCTAGCAAGATCAAAAATTTCTTTGATACAAAAAGCACGATCGAGCTAAACGACGACGAGATAAACCGCCTTTATAAAATTTTACTTGACGGACTTTAGGCTTTTACTTTCGTCCTCTCGTCAAATTCTTTTAAAACGTCCATTATCTTACTTGCTAGTCCCTCAAGCGTTTGAT
>CAUQCU010000003.1:0-47005 GCA_963516555.1 Campylobacter concisus
AAAATTTAAAGCTAGGAGCTTAAATTTAGCCTCTAGCTTTAGATAAATTTCTCTACCTTTGTGAGACGTTATAAAAAAAGCTAACGATCTGTTTTGCTAGGCGCTCTTTGAAAAATGGCCAGATGTAGCTTGGCGAATAGACATTGCCAGCTTGCATAAGCGAGATATTTGTCGCTTTCTCACCGCCATCTTTTGGGCGCACTAGCACGCTTACTTGCATGTAGTAAGCATAGCTGTTTGTGCTAAAGTCATCATCGTCATCATAGTCAAATGGGAAAAACATCGAGTAACCAAAGCCAAAACTTGGTCTGCCAAAGCCATATCCCATACCCATTGAAAATCTAGGATCTCTTTTGGTTGTCCTAGAAAAGCTTTGCACGTCGCCAAGGATGATGAAGTCAGCGTTACTGATATTTGGCTCATTTCTAAAGCCAGCCTTTACAAATTCGCTTAAAATTTCAGCATTTACATCTTGTCCAGTCGCGCTATTTTTAAAATTTACATAGACGCTTTTGTTTGCTTCACCAAGTGTAAAAAAGATCGGATCGCTCGTTTTTACCGAGATATTTGGCGTGCTGCTAGCACATCCGACAAAAAATAACGCCAGGACAAATAAAAATAAATTTCTCATCTTCACTCCTACAAGAGCGATCTTATAGCACCTTCAAGCACACTTTTTGGTGTAAGACCGATAAATTTTGATCGCATCTTACCATCTTTATCAAAAAAATAGATAACTGGCACGCCCATAACGCCACCAACTGCTTTGCTGAAGTAATCCACCGAAACCTTATCGCTTGTAGTTTTAAAGGTGATATTGTGCTCTTTTAAAAGCTCAATGTCTTTATCAAAACCCTTGCTAGGTCCTAAAATGCCTATAAATTCCACATCTTTGCCATACTCTTTTTCAAGTGCATTTAGATCAGGGATCGCAGCCTTGCACACTCCGCAGTCCGTGCCAAAGAAAAAGAGCATATATGGCTTATCGCCGATCTTTAGGCGCTTCTCAGTAGGAAAAAACTGCGTATCGATGCCACTTGAGTCGTTTAGCGTGATATGGTGCTTTTCATACTGCTTGACGCAGCCCAAAACTAGGGCTGAGACCAGACATAAAAGTAAAATTTTATATCGCATTTGGCACCTTTGGATTTTCGATAGTGCGGATATTCTCTAGTTTGCCGTGTCTTAGATAGACGATCTTATCGCCATACTCGCCTAGATCTGGGTTGTGAGTGACTAGAAGTATCGTTTTGCCCTCTTTTCTTAGCTTGCAAAAAAGATCAAGTATGATCCTCTCATTTGCCTCATCAAGGTTACCAGTTGGCTCGTCTGCTATTAAAATTTCAGGGTCGTTTATGAGCGAACGAGCGATACAAAGGCGTTGTTGCTCGCCACCACTTAGCTGGCTTGGTCTGTGCGTTAGCCTGTGAGAAAGTCCTACTGCCTCAAGTGCCTTTTTAGCATCCTCTTCATCAACTGAGCTATGATAATACTGCGCTATCATCACGTTTTCTAGCGCGCTAAGATATGGCACTAAGTGAAACTGCTGAAAGACAAGTCCGATCTTTTCACGTCTAAATTTAAGCGTATCATCGGCATTTAGATTACTCGCATCATCGCCACCAAGCATATATACGCCGCTACTTGGAGTATCCATTAGAGAAAGGATATTTACAAGTGTGCTCTTACCGCTACCGCTTGGTCCCATGACGCTGACCCACTCGCCCTTTTTAACCTCAAAACTTATATCATCAAGTGCTTTTACATCGCCAAAAATTTTACAAATATTTTTAAGTTCTAGTGCATTTTGCATATCATTCTCCTCTTAGTGTATCTGCCATTTTGTTATTAAGTGCCCGTTTGATCGGATAAAACGCCGCGATCGCCGCAAACAGAAGCGATATGACCACAGCCACTGGGATACTTAAAATCCTAAAATCAATACTAGAATCAAATATCGCATAACCTAAAATTTGAGCTAGTAGATAACCTAAAAACGCTCCAACTAACGCTGAAATAAGCGCTGTCACAAATGTCTCAAAGCCAAATAGTCTCAATACATCTTTTTTGCTTGCACCTATAGCTCTAAGAAGTGCGATCTCACGTGATCGAGAGAGCAAGATAGCACTAAGCGTTGTATTTACGCACATTGAAGTAATCAGCAAGATGACAAGGCTCACAAGTGCCATTAGAAGCTTGATCTTTTCTAAGATGTAGCCTTCAGACTTTGAGACCTTTGCCACTGGTTTTGCGACTATTTCGTCGTTGCTAATAGTCTTTGCAAGCGATGTTATCTCGTCAAAATTTCCAAGCACAACAGCCTCTGCGTAGTTTATCTTGCCAGCTTTGTTTGAAATTTTCTGAGCCAAAGATAGTGACGTGATCAAAAGAGCGTCCTCTTTGTCGCCACTTGCCACTACGCCTTTTATCTTTACATTTATGCTCTCATTTGAACCAATGGCACGAATTTCTATATCATCGCCTGCTTTAAAGCCAGCTTGACGAGCAAGATCGACGCCTATTAGCACGTTTTTATCGTCAAAATCGACATTTATCATAGTTCCATCTCTAACATCTAAAAACGGCTTAACTTTTTTTAGATTGCTAAATTTTGTCCCCATGACGATGGCATTTGTCGGACCGATATTTGCCTGAGCAAAGAGATATCCACTCTCGCCAAGAAGCTTATCTTTTGGCACTTTAGCGATCATTTCATTATAGGTTTTTTCGCTCATATCATCACTTGTCGCCATATCTTTTGGAGCAAAGATCATATTTGCACCATAAGTTTTTAGCTCGCGTGAGACCTTTGAGTCGATGTCAAGATAGACATTGACAAATGCCGCACACACGCACGCTCCAAGCAAGATCGAGATGACGATAACCATAACCCTTGATGAGCCATTTTTTAGGCTTTTGTAGATTATATTGTAAAAGAATTTGCTATTTGCGGTCATATAGCACCTCCGCAGGTAGTAAATTTATGACGTTTCTCATTGGCATTAGCGAGCCAACGACTGAGATGAGCAAGGCAAATGCCACACTTATTGGCAGCACGATCCACGCTATACCGATGCCGTGAGAGAAGATGATGTAAGACATCACGTAGCTTAGCGCGTATCCTAAAAATGCTCCCGTGATGCCCGCAAAAAAGGCAACCACAAGGCTCTCGCTAGCAAAAAGGGCGTAAATTTCAAAGTTACTTGCGCCTATGGCTTTTAAAAGTCCGATCTCTTTTTTTCGGCGGTAAATTTCACTTGTCATTAGCGACGTTATGCCGATAGCTGAGACCACAAGAGCGATGATACTAACGATACCCATTAGACTTTGAATTTTCTTTACGATATTACTCTCAGCGTCGCTTACTTGAAGGCTTGCTTTTGCACTAACGTTTGGTAAATTTTCTTCTATCTGAAATGCGATCGATCCTGCATAAGCTGAGCAGTACCATTTGTCGTACTCTGCGCTATCAAGGTTGTCTAAATTTCGTCTAGCCTTTAGCGATAGGTCGTTTTCTGGGATCGTCATGGCTGAGACCTCAGCTTTTGTATATGAGCCAGGATGCCCTGAGAGATCGCCAGCAAGTTTGAGCGAGCCTATTAGCTTATGTGCCTCATCGCTTGCTCCTTTTAAGATGCCAACCACGCTAACCTCTTTTGTGCCGTTTTTGCCCACAAGGCTAAGCTTGTCGCCAACTTTTAAATTTTTAGCCTTTGCAAGCTCATCGCCTACTAAAATTTCATCCATGCTCTCATCTTTTGGCCAAGCGCCCTCAACACCCCAAAATCCATACAAGCTCTTAACGCCTGTGCTAAATTCTGGCTCGTCTTTTAGTCCGATGTTTTTATCAAAATATGTCCCCTCAAAGCTAAACTCATCGCCCTTAGCGTCTTTTACCTTTGTCTCTAAAAACGGAGCAAAAGCAACGATATTATTTCTCCAAAAGATCTCTTTTATCTTGTAGATATCCGCTTCTGGGAGTAAATTTTGTGATTTTAGTGGGGTGAAATTTTTACCCTCGATCTCGATGCTTAGGCTCTCACCGCGTGGTAAAACGACGATATTTGAGCCATATCCTCTAAGCTCGCTTGCCACTTGATCGCCGATTTTTAGCGTGATATTTAGCATGCAAGCTATCAAAAGAGCAGCTAGCAAGATGGTGATAAACGCCATCGTCTTTTGCACCTTTGAGCCAGTGATCGAGCTTTTTATCATTCTTAGTTGCATATTTTTCATTTTAACGTTCCATTTGTTTCTACATATTTTTCTGGATTTGCTTCAAATTTCGCCTGAGTTTCGTTGCTCTCAAAGAAATATGTGCGTCCGTAGTATAAATATGATCTTGAATCAAGATTGCTCACCTTTTTGTGGCTTACAGGATCAAGCACCATCTTTTCGACGACCTTGCTAAAGTAGTTTGCCCCTGCGACGATCGTTTTGTAATCCACTATGATATTTTTACCATCGAAGGTAAATGCCATAGGGATCGGGTTACAACCGCCCTCTTTGCCAACTGACGGCAAGAAAATTCTAACATTACAAGAGATACAAATAAGGTCATTACCTCTTTTTATATAGCCCATATCGCCACAAATCATGCACGAGTCAAAGACGATGACAGGAGATGGGCGGTCGCTAAAGCGGTTTAGCAAGAAAAATCTTATCTGTTTGCCCTCATCTGTGATGTAGGCAAATCTGTGAAGTTCGTTATCTTTTAACATATCAACATCAAATATAAATTTATCTCCCACTGGCTCAACCAAGAGTGGCTCTGAAATTTGAGGTGGGCGAGATGCGTAAAGATCAAAATAAAGCGAGAAGCCAAGCGCTATTAAAACGCTGCAAAATGCAAATTTTGCATTGTCAAAGACATTTTCTCTAATGGCTTTTGTAAAGCGGTATTTGATAGAGCCAAACGTGCTTTTATCGATACTTTTTGGCATAAAGCAAAGTGCGATGATGCATAAAAGTAGGATCACTACTATGTAAAAATAGGTACTAAATTCTGTGACGTAGATGCCTTTTGCGCTGATAGATAAAATTTGAGAATTTAGCTCGCTACTTATCTTTAAAGCGCCTGCACGCAAAAGCTCAAGTGCAGTTTGTGAGCTTCTATCAACTAGTAAAAATACTAATGTGATAAGAGCTAAAATTTTTGCTACTGATGATGGGATGCTTGCTTTTAAATTTGAAATGAAGAAAAATAAAAATAGTATCAAGATCATCGCAAAGATCATCAAAAAGAAGCTTATAACTGAAAGCGTGTCAAGCAGTTCGCCGCCAAATAGTGGGAACAAAGCGCTACTTGAGCTATAACCAAAGCCAAAGCCGATGCCTAAAATAAAAAATGTTACGATTTTTGCTATCTTAAGCTCGAAAAATATCCATAAAATGCTAATTAGTAGAAAAACCAGTGTCACTGAATCGATGAAAATTTTAAACTGGTCATCAACAAGCGCATGACGAGCAGCTTTAAAGATAAGCACACCAGCAACAACGCCAAGAAATGATGGTAAAAAGATCGTTTTTAAACTTTTGCCATTGTTATTTAAGGCAGCAAAAAGCGTAAATCCAAGGAGGGCTAAAAAGACCTGATAGAAGTAAATTGACATAACTAAACCCTATGAGAATTTTTAAAAAGGGGCGAAAACGCCCCAAAGTGATTATTTAACAGGACCACCTGTCCATTGAAATTTATAAGTTGTTGTGAAAGGCTCAAACCATTTACCAACACCAGTCTCTTTGTCAGCGTGGCGACCAAAGCCTTGTTTTTCTGGATTGTCGATATGGAATTTAAGCTCATAGTTACCAACACCTGTATCCATTTTTACGTTAGCACCGTAGTGTGGGCCATCGCTTGCAACCATAGGCATAAATGTACCTTTTTTAGTTTTACCATTATCAAGGTTTTTTAGCTCATAGTTGATCTTTAGATATGGGATCCACTCGCCTTCGCCAAAGCCGTTTTTGTTGCCTTTTATAGCGTGGATATCAGCTTCTAAGTGAAGATCAGCCAAGCTTGGAGCTAGATCAACGCCTTTTGGCTCCATGTCGATTGGTTCAAGATAAACTGCAGCTATCTCCATGCCATTAGCCTCTACAGGCTCGCCGATTGGGTGCTCTCCAGCAAGTGCAAAACCAGCTGCTAAGCTAAGTGCTAGAGCTGAACTAAGAATTTTATTCATATCCTCTCCTTTAAATTAAGATTAGTTTTTATTTTGTTTTGATTTCATGATAACGATGCCTATAATTAGGGCAAGCACCATAATGATCTGAGGTATTAAACTCTCGTAATATGGCATAAGTCCTAGCCAGTCTCTCATCCAGTCAGGAAAATTTAGTCCTTTTATGATAGTTGGGATGAAAATTTTGCCCTCAACTAGCTCGCCAACGCCCTTGCCAACAAAGACGATCGACATATAAAAGATGATCGCTGATGTAAATATAAAAAATGGCTTAATAGGAATTTTAATAGCGAAAATTTTAAATAAGAAATAGACTATTAAAAGAACGATAAGACCTACAACAAAGCCAGCTGCGATCATTGAGTAGCCAGCTGAGTCTTTTGCGTCAAAGATAAGCGCTTGATAAAATAGCACTGTCTCAGCGCCCTCTCTAAATACCGCTAAAAATACAGTCCACCAAAGCATCGTGCTTGAGCCACTTGAGATAGACTCAGATAAGTGAGATTTGATGTAGTCGTTCCATTTTTTAGCGCCAGCATTTGAAAGAAGCCAGAAGCCAACGTAAAATAGAAGTCCCACTGCAACAAGCATCGTGATGCCTTCCATAAGCTCTCTTTTTTGACCTGCTGCCTCGCCAAAGATGACGTTCATTATCCAAGCCATGACAAAGCTTAAGATGACAGCCACGCCAACTGAGCTATATACGACCTTGCCCATAGATTTTGCATTGCCAGTTTTTACAAGATATGCAACGACGGCTGCAACGATGATAAGAGCTTCAAAACCCTCTCTTAAGATGATAGTTAGAGCCCAGATAAATAGCGTCCAAGGTGAGCTTGAACCGCTAGTTTTCTCAAGTGCAGCTGCTAGCTGAGATGACATCTTGCTTGCACTCTCTTCAAGTGTTTTTTCATCTGCACCTGATTTCATAAGGGCTACAAGGTTACCAAATGTAGCTTCGATAGCTGTTTTTAAATTTACATCTATCGCACCTACTTTGTTCTCCATGCCGCTACCTTCAAACTCATCAAAGTAGATGTCTTGGATATCGCCCATAGCTTTAGCGCTATTGCCGCCTTTGTAAAGCGCGATGGCTGCTTGAATTTTGTCATTTATGTTTTTAACAGTTTGAGTGTAGTCTGTGCCACTATCTTCGCTGCTATCGCTAGATGCTGCACTACTCATATCAACTTTTGCTAGTTTTACTGTTTCAGCTGGGAGTTTAGCGATAGCGTCATACGCTAGCTTTTTGATCTCCTCTAGCTTTGTTTTAAAATCATCTTTTGTTATGCCATTTGCGATGCCGCTTATTGCTTCACCCATCTTTCTTTGGATGTCAGCATCTATGCTTTTGCCATTTTCCATATATTGGCGAACGGCGATTTCAAGTTGAGTGTTTCTATAATCATTAAATTTAGCATCTTGGATAGAATTTTTAGCATCATCTTGTTTGTCGCCCTCGTAGCTTGATATAGCTTTATCAAGAGTAGCTGATAAATTTTCAAATGCCACCTTCCACTCAGGGATAAATTTAGAAGTGTCATAGCTAGTTGCAGCAGCTTGTGCTGGAGTGTCTGAGTACTCACCAACAAGCTTATGTCCATTTAAAATAACTGGCAGAACTTCAGCGATTTCGCTATTTATCTGATCTATTCTTTTTTGCACATCATCTGGTGCTTCGCCAGCTTTTATCGCCTTTCTGATCTCGCCAAACTGCTTCTCCATTGAGTAAGCTTTTTTCTGACCTAAATTTATTCTGATGCCAGCTTCGACATCTTCAAACAGACCAAAATAAGCATTTTGAGTATCGCTAACTGCTTGCTCAACGTTGCCAGCTCTGTACTCTGTTATTACTTTTTGTAATGACTCTTTTATCTGAGCTGCGACTTGTGCGTAGTCGTCATTTTTTGCCACAAGCCAGATAGGCAGTAGCATGATAAGCATAAATTTAAAAAATTTATTCATTAATTAAACCACCTGTGAGATTATTTTAAAGCGAGATATTACCAAGACTTTACTTTGATTAAAATAAAAACGATTATCATAAAAGAATGTAAATTGAAAGCACAAATAATATTTTTTACAAATAAATAATTAAATTTACGTAAATTTAGGGCTTTAAAGGGTTAGAGCAAAATTTCATATCGATATAAAATAGTTATATATTTTTGATAATTTCAATAGATAAGAAAAATTATTGATGGAATTTTAGATTATAAAAATCATAAAAATAATTTAAATTTTATAAATTTAAAAGGAGAGCAAGCGCCCTCCTTAGTGTTATACGTTTAGTCCTGTATTTCTTAGCATAACGCGTTTGCGATATACATTTGAGACCTCAGCAGCGTCGCCAACTAAAAGCGCGTTTGTAGAGCAGATAGCCGCACACATAGGCACTTTGCCCTCAGCCATTCTATTTTGACCGTAAAGCTCTCTCTCCTCGTGTGAGTTAGTTGGCTCTGGACCGCCTGCACACATAGTGCATTTATCCATTACACCTTTTACGCCAAATGCCCCATCCTTAGGGAACTGCGGCGCACCAAATGGACAAGCATATAAGCAGTATCCACAGCCTATGCACTTATGTTTATCGTGAAGCACGATACCATCAGCTCTAATGTAGAAGCAATCAATCGGACAAACTTGCTCACAAGGCGCGTCGGTGCAGTGTTGGCACGCGATAGTAGTTGAGACCTCTTTACCCTCGATACCATCGTGCAGTGTAATAACCTTTCTTCTATAAATTCCTACTGGGAGCTCATGAGCAGAAGAGCAGGCGACTTGACATCCAAAGCAGCTGATACATCTATTAGTATCTACAAAAAATTTCATTCTTGCCATTTTTCTCTCCTTACTCTTTACCTAGGGCGTCTCTCTCGCCATACTCGTGATAAAACGACGTTTTAAAGGTGTTCTCTTCAGCTTTTTCTATGCGGCAAAGACCTGCGTTAAATTCTGAAATTTGAGTAACAGGGTCAAATCCGTAGTTTGTAACTGTGTTAAAGCTCTCGCCGATAACGTAAGGCTTAGTGCCCTCTGGGTAGCGAGCTGAGAGATCGACACCTTGCATAACGCCAGCGAAGTTATAAGGCATACAAATTCTATCTGGAGTTACCATATAGCTGTGGTAGCATCTTACTTTGATCTTCGTGCCTTGTGGGCTGTGGATCCACATCATATCGCGGTCTTTTATGCCGTATTTTAAAGCAAGCTCAGGATGGACGTTAGCAAACATCTCAGGCGTGATGGCTGAAAGGTATTTACTTGTTCTTTCGATCATTCCCGCACCACTTAAATTTACGACGCGTTGCGTGCTAAATACGATAGGAAACTCTTTTGACCAGTCTTTTGCTTGTTGCTCTGACTTAAATTTAGTAGAAACACGGAAATTTCTAGCCTGATCGTCAAATGTCGGATACTTTTGGACAAGATCCCAGCGTGGTGAGTGGATAGGCTCTCTATGTTTTGGGATAGGATCAAGGAATTCCCAAACGATAGCTCTAGCTCTTGCGTTACCATACGGCACAACCCCTTTTTCACGGCATTTTTCTAAGATGATACCGCTGTAGTCCATACTCCAACTAGGTCCTATCTTAGCTCTCTCTTCTTCAGTTAGAGTGATGCCTAGGACTTTTTCTATATTATCTCTTGTGATTTGCGGGTAGCCACCTTTTATGGCTGAGCCAACAAGTGTGCTCTCTTCGCTAGCTAGCTGACTAACGCCGTTATGCTCTAAGCCAAAGCGGTTTCTAAAACCAGAGCCGCCCTCTGCATAAGACTTGCTCATATCGTAAAGTATCGGCGTGCCAGGGTGTTTTTCATCCCATGCTGGCCACGGTTTGCCGTAGTACTCGCCTTTTACCTCGCCGCCAAGACCTATTAGCGTATCTGGGTCAAATTTATCCCAGTTTGCCTGGTGACGTCTAAACATCTCAGCAGTTCTGCCGCCATAACCGATAGAATTTCCAACCCTTGCTATCTCATTTGTCGCATCATCTGGCCATACAAAGTCATCTTTTACTTGTTTTAGCTCTCTATTTACAACAGCCATCTTCATGCCTTTTACATATTCATCGTAAAAGCCAAATTTCTTAGCAAATGCGAACATTACTTCGTGATCGCCCTTGCTCTCGTAAAGTGGATCAACGACTTTTGTTCTCCACTGACCTGAGCGGTTTGTAGCGTTTAGGTGACCTTCGTTTTCAAAGGCAGTTGCCACTGGCAAGATATAAACGCCATCTTTTCTATCTGAAAGGATAGAAATTTCATTTACAAATGGCTCAGCAACTACGATCATATCTAGTTTTGAAGCTGCTTCTTGAATTTTAGCTAGGTGCGCCATAGATGTAAGGCCAGTTCCTTGAACCCAAAGAACTCTTAACGCACCACTGCTAAATGTATTTTCCTCTTTTAAGACGCCTTGCCACCATTTTGAAAGCGACCAGCCTTTTTCATTTCTCCAGTTTCTATCCTCTGGATTTTTAGGATCGTGGTAATAATACTCTTCAAAAACAGTGTTTTTAACTGGTGTGCCGCCTTGTTTTGGCTCTTTGGTTGAGACTGCAAAGCGTTTTACAAACTCGTCATAATCAACACCCCAGCCTTGGCAGTAGTACTTCCAAGCCGCGTCAGTTAGTCCGTAATACATCGGCAAGCTATCTGAGAGGTTACACATGTCGGTTGAGCCTTGAACGTTGTCGTGACCACGGATGATGTTACAGCCGCCACCTGGTTTGCCCATGTTGCCTAGGATTAGTTGCAAAATAGGTAAAATTCTCGTATTTGAGCTACCAACTGAGTGCTGTGTGATACCAAGTGCCCAGACCACAGTGCCTGGTTTTGTGTGAGCTAGGATATTTGCAGCCTCTATCAGCTTATCAACTGGCACGCCTGTAACGTCAGATGTGACCTCTGGTGTCCAGTGCTCAGCCTCTTTTGCTATCTCATCGATGCCGTAAGTTCTATTTTTTATAAATTCTTTATCTTCCCAGCCATTTTTTAATATGATGTGGATAAGTCCATAAACAAGCGCTATATCAGTGCCTGATCTTTGCCTTAGGTATAGATCAGCATGAGCGGCTGATTTTGTAAAATTTGGATCAGCTACAATCACCTTTGCGTTGTTTCTATCTTTTGCTTGCAAAGTGTGCTTCATACCGCCAACTGGATTTGCCACAGCTGGGTTTGCACCTATTATAAATATACATTTTGAATTTGCAGCCATATCTCCAAAGTGGTTTGTCATCGCGCCATAACCCCAAGTATTCGCCACACCGGCGACTGTTGCGCTATGTCAAATTCTTGCTACGTGGTCGTTGCTGTTTGTGCCCCAAAACGCAGCAAATTTTCTAAAGTAATATGCTTGCTCGTTGTTAAATTTCGCAGATCCTAAGAATATAACGCTATCAGGGCCGTCTTCTTTGCGGATCTGAAGCATCTTATCGCCGATCTCATTCACAGCTTGATCCCATGAAATTCTTTGCCATTTGCCATCAACTTTTTTCATAGGATATTTGATGCGCTGTTTGCTATGCGTAAGATCGATCTGATCGATACCTTTTGAGCAGTGTGAGCCTTGAGATATCGGGTGAAACATCGCCATATCTTGACGAACCCAAACGCCATCTTGTACCTCAGCCTCGATACCACAGCCTGCTGAGCATATAGAACAAATAGTTCTAACCTTTTTTGAGCCAGGGAAAGGATCTTTTATCTCCTCTGCGCTAGCGTGTCTTATCGTATCATTTTGTCCAAAAGCCATTGTAGTGCCTGCACCTAGTGCGGCTAGCTTTAAAAATGAACGTCTTCCTATACGTGCATCACTCATGGTTTTCTCCCTTAGTATGCGATTTTATAGTAGGTTTCCCAATTTTTGCTTTTTTTATAAAGCACCTCTTTTTTGTTAGACTTGCCTACGACAACGCCATTGTCATCAGGAGCCAAGTCATCGCTAGTCACTTTTGCTACAGCTGAGACTGCGAGTACTCCGCTGGCAGCACCGACTTTTAGAGATTTTTTAAGAAAATCTCTTCTTGATCCTTGCATTTTTTCTCCTTATGCCTCAAAAATTTTTGAGAAATTTGGTTCATTAATATGTAAAATTTGCATATTTAGAATTTCTAAAATATCACAAATAGCCTATTTTAGGGCATTTTATAGCTCTAAAACATAACTATGTAAATTTAGCATATTTCTAAGTTAAGCAAAGTAAATATAAAAGTTTAATTACGAATGTTAAGTATTTATTAAAAATATAGTTAAATATACTTTAAATTTATGAAATTTATTTGTAGTAGAAATTCTAGGGAGAGCTCCCTAGAAAATGTTATTTTAGATCGCTTTTATTTACGATAAACGGCACTGATCTAACGCCAGCTGCAAAGTATTTTTTGCGGAGATTATCGATCTTTGCGACATCATCTTTGCTAACGCTCTTATCATCTACGTTGTAGTCTTCAGCGTAGTATTTTCTTAAAATTTTAACCTTATCACTGTCACTCTTAGCAGCTTTTGCATCTTTGTAGATTAGCGAGCTTTTTTGAAGTGATGAGACATCATGCACTGGAGTTAGGACGATCTCAACGTTGCTATCTTTTAGTGTTGTCTCGATCTTTGCTAGCTCAGCTCTGCAGTATGGGCACTCAGGGTCTGAGAACATGATAAGAGTTGGCTTTTTAGGGTCGCTACCAAGAACGATGATGTTTGCCTTGTCTTCATCTTTATAAATTTTAGAAATTCCCTTTGCGATGACCTCTTTTTTCACTTCAGCTAGGTATGATTTTTGCTCTTTTAGATCGATCACGTCTGGGAAGATGAAGTCACCTTTTGTAAAAACAATCTCATCTTGTGAGTTGCCATCTTTGCTTAACTTCACAACGACAGCTTCGATGTCGCCTGCCACTTTGTGACGATCAGCTACCTTTACTTTTACGCTGCTATCAACCATTTGAGAGTAGAACTCCTCTATTTGCTTATCGCTTGCTGCCATTAGGCTAGTTGCCGCGATGATTGAGGCTAAGATCACTTTTTTCATTTTTATCCTTTTTAAAAATTTGGCGGATTATATTTGCTTTTTGTAAATGAATACTAACTGCGAAAAACCCTATCATTTCCCTGCTTCATTATGTCACTCTCAAGATCGAGCTGCTCAAGGTAGGCGATTATATATTTTCTACTTAAATTTAGCGCATCCTTAGCGTTTGTGACATTTACAAAGCCCTGCTCTTTTATGATGGCTCGCAGCTTATCAAGGGCTAGTTTGAGCGAATTTCTAGTGATGAAAAGGTTATGCTCTAGCCTTATGACCCTACCCATTGCGGTTAGCTTTTTAAGGGCATTGTCGCCGCTAACTCTATCGATCTCTAGCTCATCATATATATTATATGGCGCCGTAGGAGCAAGCTTACCACTTTCTAAAATTTCATAAATTTTCTCTTCTAGCCTAACTTTTAGCTTGCCAAGATCAACGCCTTTTTTGGTATAGACTCCGCTATCTTTGGCGATCAAATTTGCACTTTCAAGCTCGTCAAGCGCTTTTTGGGCTAAATTTTGGCTAGCCCAAGTAAGTTTTAGGCTGATACTTTGAGCTGAAAAGACAGCAAATTCGTTCTTTTCTATCATAAATTTAATGGCTGATTTTATCCGCTCAACCGCGCTTAGATCATAGATGTTTAAAGCCTTTTCATCTACAAAGACGTTTGAGACTTTTTTAGCCACGGCTACGGCCTCTTCGTGATTTAGACCAAATCTTTGATAAGAAGAGATGATGCCAAAGCCATTTTTGTGAGCCTCTTTTAAGATAGAAAATGCTTCAACAAAATCATGCTTTAAAAGCGAGGCTAAAAAGAGAATTTTACCAGCCTTTTTTAGTGGCTCAAGCACAGGGTTTAGCACTCTACCACCGCCTATCACGCGCGCATCTGAGATGAGCACAAAGGCCTCGTCAAATTTCAAAAACATATCGCTTTGAAATTTAAAGCTCACAAAGTAGCTATCATCTTTTTGGCTTAGTATTAGCACCTTTGCGGGCACGTTTTTAGCGCCCACGCAAAAAGTTACGCTTTGAGAGTGGATGAGATTTTTAGCAGTTACGACCGCATCAACCTCTCTAAATCCCCTAAAAAAGCCCTTTTTGCTAAGTAGCTGACCCTTTTTTAGCTCGCTAAGCTCTATGCCAGTTAGATTAAGCGCTACGCGGCTGCTAACTCCGGCGCTATCAACGAATTTATCGTGGCTTTGCACGCTTCTTACTAGCACCTCTTTGCCAGCGTCGTAGTTAAAAAGCTTCTCGTTTTTGCTAACGCTTCCCTCTATAACGGTGCCAGTTACGACATTTCCGATACCTTTTAGGCTAAAAACCCTATCGATGTAGTATCTAAAAACGCCCTCCTCATCGCGCTTTTTGGCTCTTAGCGTAAAGAGATAGTTTCTAAGCTCATCGATGCTCGCCTTATCCTTTATGCTAACGGCAAAAATTTCTAAAATTTGCAGGTTTTTAAATTTAGAAATTTCATCTCTTATCTCTTTTTTTCTTAAATTTATGGTGGCCTCATCGACCAGATCACACTTTGTAAGCGCTACGATTATAGATTTCACGCCAAGGAGATTTAAAATTTCAAGATGCTCCAAGCTTTGAGGCATGAGCCCGTCATTTGCCGCCACCACAAACAAGCACGCATCAAAGCCATACGCGCCGCTTATCATCGTTTTTATGAGATTTTCATGCCCTGGCACGTCGATAAACGCGATATTTTCATCATTTTTGCTTAAATTTGAAAAGCTTAGATCGATCGTTATACCACGCTTTTTCTCCTCCTCAAGATTGTCCCCCTCAAAGCCGTTTAGCTCCTTTATAAGCGCGGTTTTGCCGTGGTCGATATGGCCTGCTGTTCCTATTATTAAACTCATTTTTCTTCCGTTTCATTTATTATTTTTATTAGCGTCTCTACATCCTCATCAAGAAGCGACCTAAGATCAAGCATAAATTTGTCATTTTCTATACGTCCGATCACCTTTTTTTGCCTAAATTTTAGCTCGTTTAAATTTGCGTCGCCACCAAATGCCAAAGCCACACTAGGGATCTTTTTATTTGGCATCGCCCCACCTCCTACAAAGGTTTGTGTGCGCACTATTTCAAGCGGAGTTTTTAGGCTTTTATTTATAAAATTTGCCAAGCTTTCAAGCTCTTTTACGCTTTTGTGAAGTAGTTTTTGCGTTGTGATTAGCTCAAATTCTTTGTTTAGATAGGCTTTTATACTTTCAGTTAAAAGCGAGATGATCACTTTATCGACGCGAAGCATCCTTAAAAGCTGATTTTTCCTAAGCTTTGCGATGAGCTCTTTTTTGCCGACAATTATGCCACACTGCACCGCACCAAGCAGCTTATCGCCGCTAAAGCTAACTAGCGAAACATCTTTTAAATTTTTTAGATCTGGCTCGTTTTTGTCTAAGTTAAATGGTAAATTTCCGTAAAATCCACTGCCAAGATCAAAATAATCTATCAAATTTTGCCTGCTTGCTAGCTCGCTTAGTTCATTTGCCGTGGTCTCTTCGCTAAAGCCAACGATGTCAAAATTTGAGCGATGAACCTTTACAAGCATCGCTGTCTCATCGCTGATCGCCTCTTCGTAGTCCTTTAGCCTAGTTTTGTTTGTAGTGCCGACCTCTTTTAAGATACAACCTGCATTTGCCATCACCTCAGGCACTCTAAAACTGCCGCCGATCTCGACTAGCTCGCCTCTGCTAACGACCACCTCCCTGCCCTTTGCAAAAGTGTTTAGCACCAAAAATACAGCGCTTGCGTTGTTATTTACAACGATGGCGTCCTCAAATCCAAATGCTCTTGCTATGAGCGAGCCAACGTAGTCATATCTGTTGCCTCGGCTACCTGTTTTTAGGTTGTATTCAAGGTTTGAATATCCTGTGATAACAGGTGTCGCCCGCTTTAAAATTTCTTTATCTATAACGCTTCTAGCGAGGTTTGTATGTATGGCAACGCCGGTTAAATTTAGCACCCTTTGAAGGCTTGCTTCGTTAAATTTATCATACTCATCTAGGATCAAATTTATTATCTCTTCGCTCTCAAAGCCAGCATTTTCATTTAAAATTTTAGCCCTAACTTCATCTAAAATTTGCCTTGCAAGCATAGTGACTAAACTCGTATCAAGCCCCGAAAATACTTCATTTTTTATGATCTTATCAACTTGTGGGATATTTCTTAAATCGTTCAATTTGCGCTCCTAGTAAGTTAGTTTTACCAAGGCGTGATTTTAACATAAAAATATTATAAATTAAAACTTAGAGCAAAAAAAGAGGATATAAATTTCAGAGTCTATTAATCCCATTAATATTAGAATAAGCCCGTTTTTGATAATAGGAGAAACAATGAAAGAATTTGGCTTTTATAACGATTTTGACGATGCTTTGATGCTAAATGAGCAAATAGAGATCAACAACGAAAATGGCGACTATCTAGTCTCAAACTCTCCAAAGCTAAAGGCAAATGTCGTCGCACCTGAGATAAATTTCTACCTTAAAAATACCACCGCAAGCGTCTTAGAAAAAGCCAAAAATACCCTTTTACTCTACGAGGCAAGAGCGAGCGCCTTTGATATGGCAAAGGATGTGGATTACGAAAAAGAGGTCGGCAAAAATGTTGTGATAGTAAGCAACTCAGGCCGAGCAGAGCTAGCAAATTTACTAAAAGAAAATGGCTACAAAGTGATAGAGCTTACGCACTTTGAGGTTAAATTTATATACGGCGCAGCTGGTGAGCTAAGCGTTTTGGTGCTTAGAGCAAATGACGAATTTGAGGTTGATTGCGACTTTTTCTTGGTTGAAAACGCAAGGGATTATATGCTAAAACAAAGCGGCTGCTACGAAATCTCAGGGCTAAAAGATGAAAAAGTGGTTGAAATTTTAAATGCAAAAAGCCCAAAATTTAGATACAAAAGCTTTACCCAATACGACTCATCAATCTGTCAGTATCACGAGCGCAGGACTGAAATTTGCGGTCGTTGCGCCGAAGTTTGCCCAACAGTTGCTATCTTAAAAGAGGACGCGACAAAGCACCTCATCTTTTCACAGATAGATTGCACAAACTGCGGAAACTGCATCAGCGTCTGCCCTAGTGGCGCGCTCGACTACACACTAATGCCACAAAGCTCATTTGCCGCTGTGGCAAAGCTTTACAAAGGCAAGACCCCTCTTATCGTGCCTGAGGAGATGAGTCTAGATGAGCTAAATGTGAGCCTACCAGAAAATGTCCTACCTTTTGCCATCTCAGCCGCCCACTTCTTAAGCCAAACGCACTTTTTGACACTTTTGCAAGAGAGTGGCTCGAGTGTGATTTTATATAGCAAGAGCCTTGGCAAGGGCGAAAAAGACGCCATTAGCATCTTAAATCAAATTTATGAGCTTAAATTTAAAGAGACCGCTATACACCACGCAAAAGACAAGGCTAGCCTTGAAAATGCGCTAAAAAAGGCTAAACTAATTGATGGCTCACAGCATTCAATGACAGAATACGCACTGCCAAAGAGAGAAATTTTTGCCAAAAGGCTTGAGTTTATCGTAGGTAGCGATGATCTTGGCGTGGTAAAAAGTGGCGAGATGATAAGATACGGCGAGGTTAAGATAAACGCTGAAACTTGCACGCTCTGCCTTAGCTGTGTTGGAGCTTGTAACGTAAGTGCTTTAGTGGCTGATAAAAAGACAAATTCGATTTTATTTAACCCAAGCGTTTGCACCGCCTGTGGCTACTGTGAGCTAAGCTGCGCTGAGAAAAACACCATCTCGCTTGAGGTCGGTAAACTTGCACTTAAGCCTGAGAGCTTCGTTTATAGCGAGCTTGCGCATGATGAGCTCTTTGCCTGCGTGGAGTGCGGAAAAGAGTTTGCGACTAAAAAAGCAGTCGAGAAGATCGCAGCGATCATGCAGCCACGTTTTGGCAACGACAGAGCCAAGATCAAGTCACTTTACTGCTGTGCCGACTGCAAGGCAAAAATCATGGTGCAAGCCCAACTAAATGCAATGAAAGAGGATTTATTAAATGGATAAAAACATCATAAAAGCAAGGTCATATTTTTACGAATTTTTAGCTTATCCGCTATTTTTTCACACTAGCGATGAGGGGTTTGCTAGATGGAAAGAGCAGCTTAGCTACCTAGCGCAAAATCCTTTGAGCGAGCAAAGCGCAGAGGCGTTTGCAAATTTAGATAAATTTAGCTTTAATGAGCTTGTAAATGAGCAAAATGACGTTCTTTTTGGCTTTACAAATATCCCTTTAAGCGCCTCATTTTATGAAGAGGGTAGAGATAACGGCGCGGCTAGACTTAGGGTGATACACTGCCTAAAACTTAGCCCGTATAGGCGTGATAAGGAGCTTTGCAAGGATAGCGAGGACTACGTTGGATTTATATTTTTAGCGATGGCGACATTTTTAAATGACGAATTTAACGGCGCAAAAAATATCAGCGACAAGCTCTTTGGCGAGACTTTAAATTTATTTATAGATGAGTTTGGCTCGCTACTTTTGGCTCATAAAAATGCAAATTTCTTCCGCTCCTATGCGCTCATCTTGCAAGACTTCACCGAGCTTGAAAGAGCCGTTTTAAGCCTAGAGGCACCAGCCAAGCCACAAGGCGATAGCGTCGCGGTTGCTGCGCTTAAAAAAGAGCCTTATCAAAGCAAAATGCCAACTTTTAAAACTAAGCTTCACTGGGAGGAATTCTCTCCAGTCATCTCACACGAGTTTAAAGACTAGCTTAAATTTGCTCTTACTCGAGCTAGGAGTAAATTTAACATCCGCTTAAATTTGTTATCTTGATATTTTATGATTATTAGCAATTTGGCGTTAAACTTCTTTAAATTTTTTACAAAGGACTTACAATGGTAATGACACACTACATGGAGCTTTTATCGCTCAATCAACCTTACAATCTAATCCTCTTCATGGTGATACCTGTGGGGCTTACGGAGCTTTTAGTGGCGATGGAGTTTCTCACTATGTATCACATGGATAGCGGCAAAAATGCTGGCTTTAAGGCTGTTGGCAAATTTGCTGGCATAGTGCTTGGGGTCTATTTTACAGCTCTTGTGATCTATTTTATGGCAAAAATTTATCCAAGTATAAAATGGCGTGGATATGCCGATGTCATCGCTGTCTACTCATATCTCATCAGCGTCATACCACTTCTTGGCATCGCGCTTTTAGAGCTAAATTTGATCTACAAAAACGCAAGCGAAAAGGCAAAGCTAAAGCTTCACTTTTGCCTACTCATATTTGCCTTGATCGTCGCACACGTCGCAATGATATTTGGCATGGTTGATCCTACCATAACTGGCTACAAGGCTGAAAACGGTGAGATGGGTATGCATATGAATATGCCAATGAACATGCCAGCAGATATGCCAATGCATGATCACCACAATATGATGATGGATATGCAAAATATGAGTGAAGATAACTCAACTAATATGCATATGCATCACTAAATTTAAAAGCTCCAAATTTACTCTTTAGAGCTAGCTAGCAAGATCTCTCTAGGTCTTGCTTCAAGCTCTTTTACCTGCGTATCTTTAGGATTTATAGCGATCTTTTTAAATTTCTCCAGCCTACTATCAAGCCCGCCTTGACCGCTCACGCTTTTAACGACCTCATTGAAGTTATCATTTACCGATCTCACCGAGTTTCCAAGCCTATTTAGCTTCTCAGCGACAGTGCAAAATTTCTCATAAATTTCATTTGCACTCTTTAATATCTCTTTTGCCTCTTTGTTGCCATGCTCCATGCGCCATAAATTTGCCACCACACGAAGTAGCGGCATGAGCGTCGTGTGCGAGACTAGCACCACTTTTTTCTCGTAGCCGTAGTTAAATAAATTTGGATCAAATTTCAATGCCTCCAAAAATGCCGGCTCAACTGGCACAAACATCAGCACAAAATCAGGGCTTTTGACAAGCGATGAGTAGTCTTTTTTAGCTAGCTCATCGATGTGCTTTTTTATCGAAGCGATGTGCTCGCCAAGAGCTAGTTTGCTCTGTGCCGGGTCAGCCGCAGCGACTGCTTTTTCATAGGCGTGGAGCGAGACTTTGCTGTCTATTATCATCTGTTTGTCGTCTGGGAAATTTATGACAAAGTCAGGTATGAG
The DNA here is from genome assembly GCA_963516555.1 of Campylobacter concisus. Taxonomy (GTDB): domain Bacteria; phylum Campylobacterota; class Campylobacteria; order Campylobacterales; family Campylobacteraceae; genus Campylobacter_A; species Campylobacter_A concisus_BA. The sequence goes on from CAUQCU010000003.1 coordinate 20,336, forward strand.
CTTCTTGCCGCTCACATCAAAACTCTCTTGCGTAGTGTAGTGCGTGCCCTTTTCTAGCCCAGCAGCCTCCAGCGTGCGCTCAAGCTGCATCTCGCCCCAGTTGCCAAGGACCTTGTTGCTGCCTTTTAGCGCTGTGCTTAGCGAGTTTGCCTCTTTTGACATATTTTTGCCAAGCTCGACCACCTCTTTTAGCTGCGCACTAAGTTCGCCTGCGCTCTTTTGCGAGTCGCTGTGGGCGTCATTTACCCTCTTTTCAAAGCTTGTTATCTTCTCTCCAAGTGGCGTTAGCAAGAGCTCAAGCGACTCTTTGCTGTTTTTTGAGAAATTTGCGCTTTTTTCTTCAAATATCTTATTTGCAAGGTTTGCAAACTCTAAATTTAGCTCGTTTTTCACCTTTTTTAAATTCTCTTCTTGCGATCTTAGGATGTTTTCTTTGGCCTCGATCTCGCTTTTTAGTGCGACGATAGCGCGTTTTAGCTCGTTTTCACTCTCGCTTGATCTTTTTAGCTCATCCTCTTTTGCGCTAAGCTCGCTTTGTAAATTTAAAGATAGCGACTTTGCCATCTCAGCCATCTTTGTCTGGCTGCCAAGCTCCTCGTTTAGGCGCCTTAACTCACGCTCTAGCTCGTCCTCTTTTTCATCTTTTTGTCTGAGCGAAATTTTATACTCGTCTAAATTTTTAGCTAGCTCATTTATCTTGTCGCTACTTGCTTCAAGCTTTGCTCTTTGCTCGATATTTAGCCGCTCGCTATCTTTTAACTCATCTTGTAAATTTTCTAAATTTTCTCTTTGCTTTGTCTTTTGTAAATTTGCATTTATCAAAAAAGCTGTTAGCATCACGCAAACAAGCGCAAGAGCTGCCACCAAAATATATAAATTTTCTATCGTTAGCACTAAAATTTCCTTTTAAATTTTGGCTTTATTATATTTGAAAATTTGTAAAAGAGTTGTGAAAGGGATAGTTCGTGACAAAATAGGAGAGGTAAATTTTACTCTACAAATATGTCCAGTCGCGCAGTAAAGCAAGGTTAAAAATTTAATAAATTTAGGCGAAGTATTTTTCGCTTAGACAAGGCGAAATTCAATTTTTAAGCGGAGCGTATTGTTAAATTTAAATGCCACAAAGTCTCTGATGAAGTATCGTGAGATGGATTTTGGGCTTTGCATCCCCAAGGGTCGCAACTGCTAGCAGAAGCGAAGGAATTTTTATCCCAAGACTAAACAGATAGTTTTTCAAGGTATTAAATTTAATAAATTTAGGTGTAGGATTTTTCGCTTAGACGAGGCGAAATTCGATTTTTAAGCGGAGCGTGTTATTAAAAATTTAAATACCACAAAGTCTTTAACGAAGTATCGTGAGATGAATTTTGGGGTTGCGAAGAAATTTTCATCCCAAGACTAGACAAATAGTCTGTCGAAGGGTGAAAATTTCAAGCTCTGCAAAATACACTCACGAGACAAATCTAAATTTAAACTTCGTATCTTTCGCCGGGTTTCATTTCTATCATCTCCCACGGCAAGCCCTGCTTATTTAGCTCGTCCATGAAAGGTTTTGCGTCGAAGTTTTCCATATTAAAGACGCCTTTGCCGCTCCAGATGCCTTTTGCGACCATTAGCGAGCCGATCATCGCTGGCACGCCCGTGGTGTAGCTAACAGCCTGTGCGCCGGTCTCAGCGTAGCAAGCCTCGTGGTCACAGACGTTGTAGATATAGACTTGGCGCTCTTTGCCATCTTTTAGACCGCGGATAACGCAGCCGATGTTTGTTTTACCTTTTGTGCGAGGTCCAAGACTTGCAGGGTCAGGCAGAAGCGTCTTTAAAAACTGGATCGGCACGATTTTCATGCCATTATGCTCGACCTCGTCTATGCGCAGCATTCCCACGTTTTCTAGGCACTTCATGTGGGTTAGATAGCTTTGTCCAAAGGTCATGAAAAAGCGAATTCTCTTTAGCCCTTTGATGTTTTTAACTAAGCTTTCAAGCTCCTCGTGATAGAGCAGGTAGCTGTCCTTGACGCCTACTTTTGGGTAGTCCCACTTAAACATTATCTGCATAGGCTTTGTCTCGATCCACTTGCCAGCCTCCCAGTAGCGGCCATTTGCGCTTACTTCGCGTAAATTTATCTCTGGGTTGAAATTTGTTGCAAACGGATATCCATGATCGCCAGCGTTGCAGTCAAGGATGTCGATCTCGTGGATCTCGTCAAATAAATTTTGTTGTGCATAGGCGCAAAATACATTTGTCACGCCCGGATCAAAGCCAGAGCCAAGAAGCGCCATGGTGCCAGCGTTTTTGAAGTCACCATCCTTCGCCCACTGAAGCTTATACTCAAATTTTGCGGTGTCTGGGTGCTCGTAGTTTGCGGTGTCGATGTAAGGTATGCCAGCCTTTACGCAAGCGTCCATGAGCGTTAGGTCTTGATATGGCAGCGCGACGTTTAGAAGCAAATCAGCCTTTGTTTGCTTGATGAGCTCCACAACCGCCGCTGTGTCGTCAGCGTCGATCTGCGCGGTGTTTATCTGCACGCCAAGGCGATCTTTTATAAATTTAGCGATCGCGTCGCACTTGCTTTTTGTGCGGCTTGCTAGGGTGATATTTGTAAAAACGTCCGAGTTCATCGCACATTTTACGGTTGCGACTTGGCTAACGCCGCCTGCTCCGATGATTAAGATATTTGACATTTTTGGCTCCTTAAAATTTTAAAATACAATTTTATCGATATTTGTTTAAATCTAATTCCTAAAGCTCTCTAGCTGCCACACTAAAATAATCAAGCTCACCCCAAGCGTCCTTATCACCTACAATATAGATATATTCTTTGGCACGTGTTAAAGCTACATTTAGTAGATTTGGTTTTGCTGATGCCCATGCCCTAGCTCCCGCACTAGCTCCTCCAAGAATAAATATAATAACCTTGGCTTCTTGACCCTGCATAGTATGGATTGTGTTTGCTCTGATTTCTATCTTGCCTTCTTTTTGTAAATTTGTGCTAGCTTTTACAACATCAGTAAATGGCGTTATGGCCTTTATCTGCTCACTTGCATTTTCACCGATTAGAGATTTTAAGGATTTATAAATTTGATCCGCAGCCATTAACTCCGCCTCGCTGCTATTGCCATTCCATGTAGTTGTTTTTATATCTATCCAGCAGCTTTTAATACCTTCTAGCGAACCTTTATTTTTCTTTTTGCCCCAAACCATTGCATTATCGTATGTAGTCTCGTTTGCTATGTCAAACATAGGATTATCGCAACGTCTATGCACAATAAGTGGTGACCCAACCCAAGTTTGTCCAATGTATGCGCCTATTTTTTGTGTTTTATCGGCGCATGTTTGTAACGAAGTTGTAGCTACGTTAAATTCCTTTAAGGCGCCAGTATAGTTTAGTAATACATCATTTAAATTTTCTGGTAGAGTAACTACTGGTTCAAGTTGAAGCGGATCGCCAACTATTACCGCCGTTTTTGAGCGATACAACGCTCCGACTGCATTTGAGATATTTGCCTGACCAGATTCATCTACCAGTAAAAGCCCTATATCATTCTCCTCAAAATCACTGAAAAATCGCCCAAACGACGCAAATGTTGAGCTAATAACTGGCACGATAAAAAAGAGTGATTTTAAAATCTCTCTGGCTTCGTCTTTCTTTTTAAATTTACCAAGATCGCAAAATGCCGATAAATTTGTTCCAAATTTCTTATGTTGAGACCAGATCGCCGCTTTGTGTAAATTTAGTGCCTTTATAAATACATTTATCCTAGCATGTGCAACCGCTGTTTTTATGCCTTTATCTGCCATGAAAGGCGAGCTATTTTCCCGTTCTTCTTTGCTTTGTGCTTGGCTTAGCATTTTTTGATTTGCAAAATCTAATAGAGACAATAGCGTATTTGCAGTATTGAGCGCGTCGTTAAATTCTTTTTTAGCCAATTCAAAATCATATTTTTGCTTACCAAATTTAAGCAAATTTGCAAGTCCGTAAATATTAAATTTTTCATTACCCTCTTTGTCTTTATAGCTATTTAACGCACCATGACTTTTTAGTTCGTTAAATTCTGGATGGCCTTGAGGGATAAAAAAGTCGTTTAAGCAGTTTTCTTTGAAATCACTTACATTGCCACTATTGCCTAGTGTGGCGCAGATTAGTCCCCATGCAGGCTGGGCTAGTTGGCTTCTATATGCATCCTTTTGATTAAATGATAGTAGTCTTGTAGCCTGCATCCTAAAATAATCCAACTCATCCAAATAAATTTTATCTACACTATCTAGTTTTGGAAGCTCTGCACTTATATTTTCGACAGCTTTATTGTTGCATGAAGCTACTACAATTTCAAATCCTTTTAGCTTATCATTTAAAGGATAAAAGTCTGGATACTGACTGCCATCTAGTTTGACGCCACGTCCAAAAATTTCATCTTCTTTAAGTGTGGCTAAAACTTTTGCCCGCTCTACGATTATGGCTGCAATAACATCTTTTAAAAGCGTCGTTTTGCCTGTGCCCGGAGGTCCGTTTACACTGTAAATTCCACCTTTTTGCTCATTAAAAAGCTTAATTATGTTATTTACAGCGATTTGTTGCGAATAAATAAGCATATATTCGCTTGCAAATGCTCCAAGTGGATAGTTTTTTGGCTCTAACATCGAAAAAATATGGTTAAAATTTGCACTATCTCTCATATCGATGCGTCCTGCTTTTATGAGATTTTCATCCGTTTCATCAAAAATAGTTTGTAAATTTTTATTATTTAGTCCATTTTTTAGAGCAAGGCTAATCTCTTCTATGTAAAAGCTATTTAACAAATCATTACTATTTTTAACACCATTTTCCAAACAGATATTTATACGAAATTTATCACTTAGTAGCGGAGAGTTTAACTGTTTTTTAAACTCATCGTGGATAAATTTCACCATCTCTTCCAAGTTTCTTTCGTTTTTGCCTAGTGCGTCTATTTGCGTCTTTATGTTATCTCTAAGTTCTTCAAAATTTTTATAATCCAAATTTTGTGGTTTGTTGAAATTTGCCGTCGCCCAAGGAGCCGTGGATAAAAATACACTGTTTAAATCAACGTTAAATCCACTATTTTCTCCACAAATAAGTTCAAAACCCGAAACATCCATATCACTAAATTTTGGATCTTTTACTAGCTCACTTAGTCTGATTTTTTCTACTCCGTTTTTTACAGACAGATCTCCAATAAATTTTATAAAATAACTCGTAGCTTTTTGGTTTGAGCTCTGGCGAAATTCACTAGTTTGTAAATTTGGATTTTGTTTTATTATCTCCTCACTTATCTCATCTAACTCAAAAATTCCTCCGTAAATTTCTATACTTAAAACGCGCTTTCTAGCACTATTTGCAAGATCGGATACGCTTTTCATTTGTTTTAAGTAATGCCAAAAATCATCTGTAAATTTTTCAAGACTAGTCTCATAAATTTTTTTATATTTACTCTGCTCTTTTTGTGGTTTTTGTAACGTTTGCGGATTTAAATATTCACTTAAAAGTAAGTAATTTAATGTATTTTTTAGCGCTATCACCAATCCTTTTATGGTTTCTTCGTATTTTATCAGGTTTAATATAAATTTATTTGCATGGCTTCTTATGTAATTTTATCTCTATATTAAAACTGCTTTTGAGATTAGTAAATGATAATATTTTTTATATTAATATAAATTTCTAGCTTCAAAAGGTAAAATGAGCCAAATTTTAAAGGTAAAAAGATGAAGAAAATTTTGCCATTTTTAGCGCCTATTTGCCTCTTTGCAAGTAGCTGTGACGAGCTGGTGCAAGAGAGCGTGAATGAGTTTTATAAAAGCGATAGAAATTTAGCTCGCGCTATAAATTTAGCCGAGCAAGCGACTGATGTCTGCTTAAAAGAGGGCAACACCGAGCAGGCGATCACTTCGCTCATAAATGGCGCTAGCATTTGTATGGTAAATAAAGAGCCACAAAAGGCACTAGAGCTCTCACAAAAAGCCCTAGAGCTCGCGGCAAACGTTAGCGACAAACTGCTGCTAGCGCGCTCTTATCAAAACATAGGCGCAGCAAAAAAGGCGCTAGGCAAATATGACGAGGCGCTTGCTAATTTTCAAGAAGCTCAAAAAATTTATGATACCAACTCAAATACCCCAATGCGCGACGAGCTGCTTTGCATAAAGTCCATCGGTAACGCCTACTACATGAAAAATGACTTTGCAAAAGCCTACGACAAGCACATTTTAGCGTTAAATTTGCTTGATATCACACCAGAGTTAAGTGGCAACGAGCTTGTGCGATCAGAGCTGTTAATAGAAGTCGCTAACGACCTAGCAAAGCTTGAGCAAAAGGACGAAGCCGCCAAAAACTACAAAGAAGTACTTGAAATTTTAAAAGGCAAAGAGCAAAACCCTCGCGCGCTGGATCTTTTGGAGCGAGCCAGCAAGGGGCTAAAGGAGCTTAACTAGGGCTCTACCTTTAGCGTGCCCTCTTTTATAGAGCCTGCTAGCATCTTGGCAAACTCATCGTCTGCGTAGCTTTTTAGATACTCTTCTAAGTATGACAGCGCGCCTTTTTGATCCATCTTAGCAAGCTTTACTAGTGCAAGGCCTAAATTTGCCCTTTTTACGCCTAAATTTAGCGCCTTATCGTAGTTTTGCTCTGCAAGCTCTAGGCGGTTAGAATTTGCTAAAAAATCAGCAAATTCAGCATAAATTTCCCCATTATCTGGCGTTAAATTTATAAGCTCGCCGTAAATTTTATCGGCCTTCTTAGCCTCGCCCTGCACGTCAAAGTTATGCTTCATCACGTGGATCCTGGCTTGGCAAATTTTAAAATACTCACCTTCTTGCCCGCCTAAGCTCTTACTAAAGCCCTCACTATCCATAAAATCAAAAATTTTTTCCACCTTCAAAAGGTCGTTAAACGCCGCCTTCTTTTGCTCTTCGTCTTTAAATTTCAAAGGATATGCTCTTGCATAGATATATAGCTCGTCCGTTGCCTTAAAAAGTGCGATGTAGTCGATCTTTCCATTGCCATTTTCATCTTTATAAACTATGCTTTTATGCTCAAGCGCCCTATACTCGCTCGCCGCCAAAATACCAAAAGCAAGAAATATAAAAAGTAAAATTTTCTTCATAAACTGCTCTTATTTGTAGTTTTTCTTTAGGCTCTTTAGTACGAAATTTGCAAGTTCCAGCCCCTTTGAGCGGTGAGAAATTTTGAGCTTTGTCTTGTTATCTAGCTCGCCAAGCGTCTTGTTAAAACCATTTGGGATAAAAAGTGCGTCGTAGCCAAAGCCGTTTGTGCCACGCTCCTCGTTTATCGCCTCGCCATACATAAAGCCATGCGTCGTGTAGTCTCCAAATTTTGAGCTAATGGCGATACAGGCGGTATAGTGAGCTAGTGAGCTCTTTAAATTTAACGCCTTTAGCTTGCTAATTAGCTTTGCTCTGTTGTTTGCGTCATTTGCGTTTTTGCCACACACTTTGCCATTTTCATCAAGGTCAAAGTAGCGAGCTGAGTAGATCCCTGGCTCGCCACCAAGTGCATCCACGCTGATACCGCTATCATCGCTAAGCGAGATAAATTCGCCCTCAAGCCCAAGCTCTTTAAGCTTTGCAAAGACAGCTTTTGACTTTATGAGCGCGTTTTCTTGAAAGCTACTGCCATCTTCAACTATCTCAAATGGCTTCACAACCTCGCTTAGTGCGTAAATTTCATAGCCTTTTAAAAACTCTTTTATCTCTTTTACTTTGTCTAAATTTGATGTCGCAAGCACGATTTTCATCGCAAAACTCCTTGATTTTTGGGCGTATTTTACAAAAAAGTAGATTAAATTTTTAAATTTAAATTAGTATTAAAATGATAAAATTAGTCCTTTTAAAAATAAGGGAAAATTTATGTTAAAAAGCGTTTTGCCACTATCTTTTATCGTAGCTAGCAGATTTTTTGGACTTTTTATAGTCCTACCGGTGCTTAGCCTTTATGCCCTAAATTTAGAGGGTGCAAACGAATTTTTAGTTGGGCTAATAGTAGGCGTCTATGCGATCTCACAGATGATATTTCAAGTGCCTTTTGGCGCTCTTTCAGATAAGATCGGTCGCAAAAAAGCCCTAACCATCGGGCTTTTGATCTTTGTGGTTGGCTCTATCGTCTGCGCGCTGGCAAGTGAAATTTACACGATGCTTTTTGGCAGGTTTTTACAAGGTGTGGGGGCTGTAGGAGCCGTGGCAACAGCGATGATAAGCGACTTTGTGGCTGAAGAAAATCGCTCAAAAGCCATGGCGATAATGGGCGCTTTTATAGGGCTTAGTTTTACGCTTTCGATGGTGCTTGGACCGCTACTTGCCAAAGACTACGGACTTTCAAGCCTCTTTTATCTAAGCGCTGCTCTTAGCCTACTTTGCGTGGTGCTACTCTACACCGTCGTGCCAAAAGAGATAAAAGTGAGCGCAAAGGCCCAGAAAGTGCCATTTGGCAAGCTCTTTTTGCAAAAAGACTATATGATCATAAATTTCACCTCTTTTATGCAAAAGATGCTCACAAGCATCGCATTTTTGGTGATCCCTATCGTTTTAGTAAGAGAGTATGGCTTTGAGAGTAGTGAGCTTTACAAGGTCTATACGCTTGGTGCTGTGCTTGGATTTTTGGCTATGGGGCTAGCTGGCGCTTTGGGCGATGGCAAGGGGCTTAGCAAGGTCATCTTGATAGCAGGCACGCTGCTTTTTGCCATAACCTACACCATTTTTGCCTTGAGCTTTACGAAATTTCTCTTTGTGGTTGGCATCGCGATATTTTTTGTAGGTTTTAACCTTCACGAGCCAATCATGCAATCAACCGCGACAAAATTTGTAAAATCATCACAAAAAGGCACCGCTCTTGGCATCTTTAACTCATTTGGCTACTTTGGAAGCTTCGTTGGTGGTGCGTTTGGCGGATATATCCTGCACACCTTTAACTTTAAAGTGCTTGCCATCGTCTGCGTGGTGCTTTGCGTGATCTGGCTTGTTTTGCTATTTAGCCTAAATGACCCAAGAGTTTTTAAAAATATCTACCTAAGCCCAGAAGCGAGCTTAAATTTAGAGCTTCTAAATAGCCAAAAAGGCGTGGTTGATTATTACAAAAACGAGAAAAATCAAGTGATCAAATTTGACTCTCGCCTAACAAGCGAGGCGGCTTTAAAAGAGAGCTTGAAGTTTTGATCTACGACGTCATCATCGTTGGTGCTGGCGCTAGCGGGCTCTTTTTAGTGGCAAATTTAAAAGGCAAAAATGTTGCCGTTTTAGAGAAAAATGGCAGCGCTGGCAAAAAGATCTTAGCAAGCGGTGGTGGCAGGTGCAACATCACAAACCGCTTTGTAAGCGCCAAAAACTACCTTGGCGAGCAAAAATTTATAGAGCAAATTTTAAAAGTACTAAACCCTGATCAAGTTTTGAAATTTTTTAGTGAGCTTAAATTTAGCGAGCAAAAGCAAAATCAATTTTTCTGTGATAGCGGTGCAAAGAGCGTTTTAAGCCTGCTCTTAAAAAGGCAAAATGCAGAGATTTTTTATAACAAAGAGGTTGTCGGCGCTAAAAAAGTAGATGAAATTTTTGAAATTTTGACAAGAGATGAGAAATTTAGAGCTAGAAATTTAGTCATCGCAAGTGGCGGACTAAGCTACAAAGCCCTTGGCGCAAGCGACGTTGGCTACAAGATAGCTAGCGAATTTGGCCTTGAGCTCTCACCTCTCGCGCCTGCTCTTGTTGGCTTTAGCGTGCAAAAAGATGAGTTTTGGTTTAAAGAGCTTAGCGGTGTTAGTCTAAGTGCGGACGTGGAGATAAATGGCAAAAATGAGAGCCGTAAATTTAGTGGTGATCTGCTTTTTACGCACAGGGGCATAAGTGGTCCACCGATACTAAATGCCTCACTCTTTTGGCAAAAAGGTCGAATTTGTATAAATTTTTTGCCTAAATTTAGTGAGAAAAATTTAGTAAATGGCAAAAAGCAGCTTAGCTCAGTTTTACCTTTGCCAAAGAGATTTGTACTGGAGTTTTTAAGAAATTTTGGTTTAAAAGATAGAGCTTATTATGAATTTAGTGATGATGAAAAAAGCATCATAAAAAGGCTTTTTGCCTATGAATTTGCCCCGGCTGGGACATTTGGCTTTGAAAGGGCTGAAGTTACAAAAGGTGGTGTGAAAACTATATTTTTAGATGAAAATTTAGAGAGCAAAAGCGTAAAAGGACTTTATTTTATAGGTGAAGTTTTAGATATAACTGGTATGCTTGGTGGATACAACTTACATTTTGCATTTGCGAGTGCTCTAAAGGTGGCTGGCGCTTTGAAAAATAGCTGAATTTAAAGAGTGAAATTTAGCTAGTGGCAGCCAAAACTGCCACTAAATTTACTATCTCTCGCTTAGATACTCTTGCAAGCTTTTTACATCGAGTGCTTTGCCAGTTTGAACTGTGCTTAGCGACTTGGCAGCTGCGAGTGCTGCACGGATAGTTGTGAAGTATGGGATCTTAAATCTAAGTACATTTTGGCGGATCTTTTTGCCATCATCCACGCTTGATTTTGTATCGCTTGTGTTGATAACAAGTGCTATGTCGCCATTTTTAAGTCTATCTTCGACGTTTGGTCTGCCCTCGCTTATCTTATAGACAAACTCAGCCTCCACGCCAGCTTCGGCTAAGTACGATATCTACAAATTCTGGCTCTTTTTCGATACCAACAAAATCTCTATTTAGTAAATTCTAATACAAGCATTTTAATTGCATATTTTGTTAGCAAATTTACCAAAAACAACAAATAAAATGCAGAATTTACTAAAAGTAAGGATTGCCTAGATCAACGATCATATAAAAATAGCTACATATATTTTTTTGATCTATTTAGATCGTTTTATAATAAGTTAAAATCAAGAAAATTTATGAATAACATTGCATTAAAATAGTATCAGGCTCAGGAGCTTTAATAAATTTTCACTATCAAGCTTCTTTGATAAAGCTGACAGCCTCATGTGGATTTGCAAATATATGCTCGCTAAACTGCCTTAAATCAGACTCTTTACCATATCCGCATGTAAGGCCAACGCCAGTTATAAGAGCAGCTTTAGCAGCCTTTAAATCCATGATGGTATCGCCAATCATAAAGGCATTATCTTTTTCTTTGCCTAGTCTCTTTAAAGCTAAATTTATAGGTTCTGGATCTGGTTTTGGATTAACAACATCATCTCGTCCGATAACCGTTTTTATAAATTTCATAACGCCTAAATGCTCTAACAAAATGATAGAAAATTTTGATGTCTTTGTCGTAACAACACCAACATCAGCAAACATGCTAGCTTCTTTTAAAGCATCCATAGCATGCGGTAAAAGCACAGTCTCATCTAAATAGATCTTCTCGTAGCAAGCTTTATACTCTTTTACATATTTACCTATTAAATTCTTTTTGGCACCAAGTTTTTCAAACATTATTTCAAGCGGATATCCTACTAGAGATTTTAGTGCATCATGATCAGGCTCTTTCTTGTCGTGAGCTAAAAACGCCGCATCAAAACCTTTTAAAATAGCAGAAGTAGAATCTATAAGTGTGCCGTCTAAGTCAAAAAGTATAGTTTTTTTCATGATAATCTCCGCAGAAATAAAAAAGGGCTCAGCCGAAGCCAAGCCCTAAAGAAGTAATTTTAAATAATAAAATTATTTATTGAAAGTAGCTTCAACACGTCTGTTTTGAGCGCGACCTTCTTTAGTTTTGTTTGTAGCGATTGGTTTAAGTTCGCCGTAACCAACTGTAGAAATTTTAGCTTTTTCTACGCCGTAACCAGCAAGAACCTCAGCCACTGCTTTTGCTCTTTTCTCAGATAGTTTTTGGTTGTAAGCTTCTGCACCTACGCTATCAGTGTGACCAGCAAGTACAACTTTATAATCTGGGTGCTCACCCATAAAGTCAGCTACTTTTTTGATCTCAGCTGCATATTTTGGTCCAACTTTGTAGCTATCAAATGCGAAGTTAACATCTAGATCTCTAAGAACGATAACTTTCTCACATCCTCTTTCATCAACAACTACGCCAGCTGGAGTGTTAGGGCATTGATCGATATCGTTTGGCACACCGTCATTGTCATCATCAAGAACTGGAGCCGGAGCTGCTGCTGGAGCTGCTGGAGCTGCTGCTACAACTGGAGCTGCTTTTGAATCGAGACCGATGCCAAAGCCTAGTGAATAGAATAGGTTGTGATCAGCGTGCTCAAATTTGATAGCGTCTCTTGCCTCTGCTTTAAGAGCAAATCTATCAGTTACTTGGTATCTTAAACCAAGACCATATTGACCAAAGCCGCCATCTTTATTTTTAACAAAAGCGTTTGGTATATCTTCATAACCAGCACCGATTAAACCATATAGGCTAACTGGTCCAAAGTCAACGATATCTTTTACAAGGTTTGCGTGATATCTAAGTGCTCTACCGTGTCTTACAACGTCACCTGTTCTCTCTTTAATTTTTTGAGTGTAATCAACACCAAGCTCAACTTGATCAAAGAAGAAATCTTCAAGGTTTCTAGCCGCTCTAATACCAACAAAATTGTGGTCTTTTACACGTAGATTTCCTTCCGGATGAACACCACCGATAGTTGGAGTGATCTCATAGTTGTATGCTGCGTTAGACGCAAAAACCGCTGTTGCGGCAACCATAGCTAAAGCAATCTTTTTCATAATAGAATTCCTTTCAAATAGGGATTTTTAATATTGACTATAATTTTACCTAAATAAAAATAAATCAACTTTAAATTATAACCAAATTCTTAATGTAAATCTGACAATTTACATAACCTAAATTTTGCAAATGCAAAAGCACTTGCAAAGAACCATTAACGTTTAGAGAATTGTGGGCTTCTTCTAGCCTTTCTTCTACCAAATTTCTTACGTTCAACAACACGAGAATCTCTAGTTAGTAAGCCTTTTGGTTTAAGCGCTGCTCTAAAATCAGCATCCATATCAGCTAAAGCACGTGAAATGCCGTGTCTTAAAGCCTCAGCCTGTGCTGAATAACCGCCACCTAAAGTTGTAGCTACTACGTCTATTAAACTCTCTTGTTTTGTTACTAAAAGTGGTTGAATAACTTTAAGCTTGATAGCCTCGTGACCGCCAAGCCAAGTGTTAAGATCCATACCATTTACTACGATTTTACCGCTTCCAGACTTTATCCAAACCTTTGCTACGGCAGTTTTTCTTTTACCAGTTGCATAAACTTTTGCCATAATTATTTTCCTTCTTTTTTAGCTATTTGTGCCGTATGAGGATGCTCACTGCCAGCATAAACTTTTAGTTTTTTTATCATCTCTCTTCCAAGTTTTGTCTTTGGAAGCATGCCACGAACAGCTAATTTAAATAGTTTTTCTGGCTTATTTGCTATCAAATCGCCAAATTTCTCGCTCTTTACGCTGCCAAAATATCCTGAGTGTCTGTGATAAAGTTTATCTTCAGCTTTGTTATTACCAGTAAATTCTACTTTAGAAGCATTTATGATGATAACATAGTCGCCACAATCTACGTTTGGCGTGAAGCATGGTTTGTTTTTGCCACGAAGTATAGTTGCTACCTCAGTTAGCAATCTACCAAAGCGCTTACCAGCTGCATCAACTACGATCCAGTCTCGCTTAACTTCGTTTGGCTTTGTTATTTTTGTCATTTTCTTACCTTTGCCAAGTTAATTTTTGAGTTGTGATTGTATTTAAACAATGCTTTGACAAAGCTTAAATTAAGTAGCGTTTAAACTTCAATATATGAAATTTTGCCTTCAAGTGCATAGAAAATGACGGCGATTATACTATGTTTTTCATAAAATTTAGCGAGCGCATCTTTATACTCTTTTACCTGCTTTTTGTTCTCTTCTATATTTTTATCTGTCGTTTTATAATCAATCACGCAAATTTCACGCTCATTAAAGCAAAAAAGATCCATCTGTTTTAGCTCATTTTTTACTTTAAACGGTTGCTCTTTATAAATTTCTTTACCTTTTATGCACTCTATAAATTTTGGCTCTCTTATAAGCATTTTCGCCCTAGAAAAGACATCTTCAAGTGCTTCAAGTGGCAAAAATTTATGAAATTTATTTAGCATCAAATTTTTAGCTTCAAAAAGCGAGTTCTCATCAAATTTCTCGCTCATCTCAATCAGATAGTGAAACGCCAGGCCAAAATATATCGCGCTTAAATTTTTACCACTCGTCTTTTGCTCTTTTGCCTCAACCTCTTGCTTCTCTATCTTTAAAATTTCAGGCATTTTCTCATCTTTTTTTGCCTCTTTTTGCTCGCTTTTGCTAGGTAAAATTTTGCCAAAGCTAAACTCTTTTAGATCAAGATAGTCGTTTGCTTCGCTCTTGTCGCTTCTTGTGTAAAATGAAAAAAAGCTTGGACTATTTCCGCTTGGGACGGCTTGCTTGATGATGATGAGCGACTTTGTGGCTCTTGTTAATGCGACGTAAATTTTATTGATATTTTCTTGCTTTTCAAGCTCTTTCATCTGCTCCAAAACGCTTGCATAGTCGCTATCAAAATTTTCTCTACCTGAAATTTTACTCTTTACGATCCAATCGCCATTTTCGCTGTATTCGGTTATGAAATTTGAGTCATCACCCCTGCCCTTGCCCATCATGTCGCAAACTATGACGTGAGCGAATTCTAGCCCCTTTGACTTATGCACGGTCATCACTCTCACGCCGTCGCTACTTTTTGGACTGATCTTTGAGCTAAAGTTTTCAAGGTTAAATATAAAATCACTTAAATTTTTATAGCCTGCGCTTAACTCAAAAAGCCTCAAGATATCAACGTCTGCCATGCTTATGCCTAAATTTTTAGCTAAGTAAAATAGGCTATTTGTAGCGCTTTCTTCAGGCTTTATATTTAGTTTTTTGACATTTGCATTTACTAGCGCTTTTACATTTTTCTCATAAATTTCTTCTTTAAATAGGCAAAATTTCGCATACTCGATGATCGCTGCAACAAGTGGCGTTCTTTTTAGCTCCAAAGTGCCTTCATTGACGCTTTTTATCCCCTCGCTGCTAAGCACTTCTGAGATGAGGCTGATGTCGCTATTTTTCCAGCAAAGCACGGTTATGTCGCTCGCATTTACGCCAGCTTTTAAAAGCTCTTTTGCCTGCGAAACGACCGCACCTGCGATATCTTCATCGCTTAGCACACGCAAGTAGCCGTAGTCATCTTTTTCTATTTCAAAATAGTCGCACTCGCCGCTTACCTCGTAGCTTAGTGTCTCATCTTTTTTAGCTGGCTCTTGTGGCTCAAAGCTAAGCCCATATCTATGATAAATTTCTTCAAAAACGGCGTTGTTAAATTTCACCAAAGCCTTCAAACTTCGGTAGTTGCTTGGCAAATTTTCTATATCTATCTGACTAAAATCATCTCCAAGCTTGTCAAAAAGCTCCTTTTTGCCACCCCTAAATTTATAGATGCTCTGCTTCGTATCACCCACGTAAAAGAAGCTTCCAAGCCCGTTTTGTCCGTATCCAGAGACGATTTCAGCGATGAGCGGCAAGATGATCTCGTACTGGATCACGTTTGTATCTTGAAACTCATCGACTAAGAGGTGATTTATCCTGCCATCGAGCCTAAAATAAAGCGCCTCTTTATCCAAATTTTGCACCAAAAGCTTAAAAACCAGCTTGTTTATATCAGCAAAACTTAGCGCATTTATCTCCTTGTTTAGCTCTAAATTTGACGCCTTGTAAAGCTTTAAAAGCTTGCTAAAGCCACTTAGCCTATACTTTTCGACCTCTAAAATATAGTTTTTCGCTGCCTCTTTTAGCTCAAAAAAGAGCCTATCAAGCTCAGGAGTATAAATTTTGTTAAAAGTGCGGTAGTCTAGGCTTTCTCTAGCAAAAACCTTACTCTTAAATAGCTCAAATAAATTCTGCTCGCCAAATGTCTTTTTAGCCACATCACTAGCGCCATTTTGCAAGGCTATATGCTCATTTATCGCCCTTTGCGCCGCCCTTACCTTGCTATCATCTGGATAGCTTGCGCCACTATCTTTTAGCTCGCCACCAAAGCTTTCATAAAATTTCGCCAAAGTCTGCGAAAAGCTGGCCTCTTTTTGGCTTGAAATGATCATCATTAAGGCAAGCTCACTAAGAAGCTTTTTATCCTTGCTCGCCTCTTTTACAAATTTTTTCCACGCCAGATCTTGCAGGCTATCTTGCACGCTGTAATCAGGACTAATGCCTAAATTTTGGCTAAATTTCTTTAAAATCCCAGAGAAAAACGCATCAAATGTATAAATTTTTAGCTCACTTTGCAAAAAGACGCTAAGCCTCTCATCTCGCCTTTTTATCGCCTCATCTTGGCTTATATCAAGCTCCGCGCACACCGCTTCAAGCTCGCCTTTTTTGTTTTTCAAGTCCAAAAAAGTAGCGATTATGCGCTCTTTCATCTCGTTTGCTGCTTTTTTTGTAAAAGTTAGAGCGACGATCTCGTTTATATTTTCGCCTCGAAGCACCAAAGCGATGTAGCGAACGCTCAGCGCAAAGGTCTTACCGCTTCCAGCGCTTGCTTTTAGGGCTAAAAAATTTTTCATAACTCTCTCCTGCAAAGTGTAGCGTATTCGCAAAATGCGCAAGCGCCGCTCTTTCTCTCAAAATTTATCTTGGTCTTGTTTATGCCTTTTATCTTTTCTATCTCGCCGTTTAGATCCTCTACGCTTTTTTTAGAGCTAACTAAGCTGGGCTCGTTTTTTAGGGCATAGTAAGCACTTCGCACCTCGCCGCCGTAAAGTGCCTCGTAAAAGGCAAGCTGGAGCGAATTTACATTTGCCTCGCCCGTTTTATAATCAAGTATAAGCACGTCGCCGCTTGCGTCCGCATCGATCCTATCAATAAATCCCTTTATCTGCACGCCGCAAAACTCGCTTTGCACCTCTTTTTCGCACTCAAGCACCCTAAAACCGGCCCTTAAACGCTCGTTTTCATAAATTTCATACTCTTTAAATTTATGCGTCCAAATTTCAAACTCAAGTGGCGTAAGATTTTGCTTTGCTAGCATCTTTTTAAAAACGGCTAGATCAAAGGTGTTATTTTGCTTATAAAATTCGCTCGTGTAATACTCAAAAAGTGCGCTATGAACGCTATTTCCTTGTTTTGTGCCAAGCTCTTTTGCTACGCCTTTTGCAGGCTTTATGCTAGCTATCTTTGTGTAGTAGTATTTTCTTGGGCAGGTTAGAAATAAATTTAGCGTCGAAAACGAGAGTGGATTTGTGAAAAAATCATGCTCTAAAATGATCTCATCGTCACTTAAATTTAAGCTCGCCTCTCCCTTTAAAAATAGCTTCAAATAGGCCTCGTCGCTAAATTTCTCATCTTTTATCGTTTTGAAATTTTTTAAAAATCTTGAAGGTATGCTCTCTTCATTTACACAGCAGCTTATCGCCACTTTTTTGGCGTTATTTATGAGGCTTTCGTAGTAAAATCTCTGCAAATTTTCACGCTCCACATAGCTTATAAGCCCAGCTTTTTGCCTCACTTTTGAGTTTAAAAACATCTCATTTGCGCTTCTTGCGGGGATGAAGTTGTCGTTAAAATCAACTATGATGACGCCATCAAATTTCATCCCACGGCTCTCTAGCATGCCCATTACGCTGATCTTTCCGCCGCCCACGTCGTCAATGCTTAGGCGCGAGATATTTAGCAAGAAAATTTCACTTAGCTGTTTTAAGCTAAAGCTAAAATACCTGCATAAATTCTCCATCCTAAAAAGCTCAAGCGCGAGTTTCTCTTCGCATCTTGGCTCATTTTCAAGCGCCAAAAGCTCATCTATTAGCTCTTTAAATTTAGCAAATTCGCACAGCTCAAAATAGCTAGCCTTAAATTTCTCAAAAAGCTGCTCACTCACGCCAAATTCGCTCAAAATAAAGCCAAGCTCCTCGTAGCTCTCAAGCTTGCTTTGATCAAAAACTGGGCTTGCCTCTTCGTTGATAGCTCTTGTGATGTAGTAAAGCGCCTCATAAAATTTTGTATTTTTAAAGCTCTCGCCCATGGCGTAGTTGAAAATTTTAACGCTATCATGAAGCCTTAAAATCTCGCTAAAGTTCTCATCTGGCAAGATGACAGCGATATTTTCAGGCTTTATCCCCTCGCGCACAAACTCGCTCGCCTTTGCCATAGCGTAAGCGCACTGCAAGCTTCTTATGGCGAAATTTCTTACTAAAACTGGCTCAAATTTTGTGATATTTTCTAGGCAGATTAGCTCGTTTGTGTTTAAATTTAACTCATATTTTTTATAATTTTCAAACTCACTAATGGCCGAAATTTGTCTTATCTTTTCGATTAGTTTTTTATTAAAAACGCTAGTTTGAAAGATGATCTTTAGTGTTGTTAGTTTTGAAATTTTTTCTAAAATTTCCCACTCAAACTCGCTTAAAATGCCATCAATGTGCAGTGAAATTTCACTAAAACTTCTTATGTAAGCTTCGTTTATGGAGTAAATTTTTGGCAGGGTTATATCATCATAAAGATCCTCTTTATCAAGCAAGCTCTCATACTCTTTTAAAACCGCTTCAAGTATGCTTAAATGCTCCTCAAAATCAGCGTAAATGTCGTTAAATTTTATCTCAGCAATGCTCTTTTTGCTAATAGCAAGCTCTTTAAAAAATGAAAAAAGATAGTCGTTGTTTTTCAAAAACTCAAAAAACTCAGTTGGGATTTTAAGCACCGAGTTTGCCTCTTTGACGCTGGCACAGGCTCTGTTCATAAGCACTAGAGCGTAGGTGCCATCAATCTCAAAGCGACCATTTACAAAAACGGCCTTTTTGTAAAACTCGGCGATGCTTAGGCTTTTTGGGATTAACTCGTCATTAAAACCAGCGTTAAATTCCCTGATCTTACGCGAGTTTGTAAAGACGAAAAGTTGATTTAGATTGCGCATTTTACTCTCTTAAATTTTTAAAAAATGATAGCCAAAAGCTGATAAAAGAGCGCTTTTTCTCACTTAAGGCAAGCTTTGAAAATTTTTCTAAATTCATTAAAAATTTAAGCCTTAAAGTGCCTGGGGATACAATTTCAAAAAGGAGCAAAAATGCATAAAGAGTTAAACAGATCTGGCTTTTACTACGGCTTTCCGGTTTTGCTTGCCACTACAAAAGATCAAAAAGGGCGAGATGATATCACCGTGCTTTCATCCTCTTGGACGCTAGGAGATAGCGTGGTGCTTGGCATCGGGGTTGATAACAAAGGCTATAAAAATATCCAAAATGGCTCAGACATCACACTAAATTTATGCGATGAGAGCTTGCTTGAAGCTATAAAAAAGATAGAAAAACTAACAGGCGATGAGGACGTGCCAGAGGAGAAAAGAGCCCTTGGTTATAGCTACGAAAGCGATAAATTTAAGGTGGCAAATTTACACAAAGAGCCAGGCATAAAGGTAAAAAGCGCTCGCATAAAAGAGTGCAAGATACAGATAGAAACGCTTGTAGAAAAGTGCGAGATAAAGGAGTGGTTTTGCATCGTCACTTGCAAGATAGTTGGCATATTTGTGGATGAAAATTTGTTAAAAGACGAAAAGCTAGATACTAAAAAATACTCGCCTCTTATCTATAAATTTAAAGAATACGTTGCAACTGGCAAGCGTTTGGGCTTAAATTTTGGCTTTAAAGAGGTTTGATCTAGCGTTTAGTAAAATTTATTTGTTTTTAACTTTGGCAAAAGAGATTTTGGATGCAAATTTAACTTACTTTGTAGCATTAAAATCAAATTTATAATATCTCGTATCTTGCTTGTCGCTAAGCCTTAAAAGTAGCTGCCACCTGCCCTCTTTTAGGCTAACGCTCTCGCTTACAAGCTCGTTTTCTTGCCATGAGGCGTTTAATGTCTTGTTGTCTTTGTTTGTTTGTGGGCGAGTGAGTAAAATTTCATAGCTAAGACTTGAAATTTCGCCGTTTTTTGGCGTTAAAAGAAATTTAAATTTGCCCTGCAAGCCTTTAAATTCTGGCTCAAATTTAAGCTCAAATTTCTTATCAAATCTAGCCTCACTCTCTTTTATAAAAGTGATGTTTTCATCGACGCTTTGGTGACTTTGCATATAAGCACTATCCATCTCGACTGGGTTGTTGATCGCAACAACGATGGTTGCGACGCAAGCTAAGATGATAGCCACTATACTAAGCACGATGCCATAAGGCCAAAAGCTCTTTTTAGCCATTTTTTACCTTTTTATAAAAGATGATGAGAACGAAAAATGCGATCAAGCCGTAGATGAAAATTCGCAAGAAATTTAAGGTCGTTTTGTTTGAGCTGCCGATACTGCTTTCTAGCTTTAAATTTAAGCTCCCAGCGATCTGCTCGGCGATATCAGCGTAGCCGTTTAAGATGGCGGCATTATAGACATCTTTGCCATTTTTTGAGACTAAAATGGGGATGATTGTGCCTGATTCTGGACTTACACTTAAAATTTGTTCTTTGTTAAAGAGCTTTGAAGTGTTTGTATCGCTAAAAATTTCAACCTTTTGCTTATCTTTTATGAGCGCTAAGAAGACAAAAGGCGAGCTTAAATTTTGCTCTTTAAAAAGCATGCCAAGCTCGCCATCTTTATATACGCCAACTACTAAATTTATGCCGCTTTTTTGATAAAGCTCGTCTCCTATCTCATTTAGTTTTTGGCTCACTTTTTGGCTTAAAATTCCATCATCATTGATAACAAAATTTGCACCCCAAGCCAAATTTTGCCAGAGCAAAATGATAAAAATGAGTGCAAATTTCTTCAAATTTAGCCTACAAAGAGGTGATTTGGTGTAAGCACTGACCACGCACAAATGGCGCCTGCGACGATTATTAGCAGGATAATGGCTTTTTCTATTATGCCTAGCATCACTTCTCCTTTACAATGACATGTTTAGCGTTATCAACGCTCTTCATCTCGATGCTAGCTGCATCTTTTAGTGAGTAAGGCTTGGTTGCGACCTCTTTTTGCAGGCCGATGCCAACGTATGTAAGCACCGCTAGGATAGAGAGCAAAAGCACCACCGCTATTAAAAACCCGCTAATGCCGTTTAAGGCAAAGATGTTTCTATTTTTATTTTCCATTATTCGCCCTTTGATAGCGATATGACGTACTCGCCAACTGCGCTTTGCTGGATCTCGTTTAGCCTGCCATCATTAAATTTAGGCATAGTGCCGATAGCTCCTTTTTTGCCACGATTTAGCACGTCAGCCACAAAGCTAGCCGAGCCATATTTGCTAAGATCAACCGACATGCCATCCATACCCTTGCCATCTTCGCCGTGACATGCCGCACATGCAGCATAAAGCTCTTTACCAGTGGCTACTAAATTTTCATTTTTTGTGCTTTTTATCGCACTTATCTCTTTAGCTACGTATGCTGCGATCGCCTTTGCGCCATCAGCGTCAGCTAAACCTGCTGGCATCTCACCCATAGGATAGTCAAGCCCTTTTGAGCCATTAAGTATAGTCTCAACTATGCCTTTTTCGCTGCCCCAAATTTGTAAATTTGCAGCCTTGCCGCCTATGCCATCGCCTGTGATGCCGTGACATGCTGAGCACTGCACAAGATAGATGCTCTCGCCCATAGCGTGAAGCGTCTCTTTGCTTGGATTTGCATACTCTTTTTCAAATTTAGCGTTTGCCTCTTTGACCTCTTTGTTATACTCGCCGATTTGTGAGTAAGAATTTAAAGGATAGCCTAGCAAATAGTACCAAACCGCCCAAACTAGCGTTAGCAAAAAGACGACCGCCCAGCCAAGTGGGACAGGATTTTTGTACTCACCTATACCGTCCCAGTTGTGCTCGCTAAGCTCAACACTCTCATCTTTTTTAATCTTCATCTGCCCTACGTACCTGCCAGCCACAACGATGGTAAGCACGATGATTAGAGCCGCTCCTATAAGAGCTAGTAAATTTACATTATCTTCTAAATTTAGCCATTGCATACGCTCTCCTTTGTAGCCTTACGCTCTAAAATTTCGCCACCGATCTCATCGTTAAGCGCTAGTTTTGAGTACTTCTCGTAGTTTCTTCTGCCAGTTTTTTCGCTCTTATAAAGATGAAAAAAGTAGGCATACAAAGTGATCGCCAAAAATGCTGTCAAGAAAAAATAGCCATAAGCTTGAAACTCTCTAATGTTCTCCATCTTACGCTCCTACTTTAGGCTATTTAGATAAGCAATGAGTGCTACGATCTGGCGAATTTCACCTTTTGCAAAAGCACTTTTTACCTGCTCATCTTTCATATTTTCAACGATAGCTGCAGCTTCAGCCTTGACATTAGCATTTGTCTGCTCTAGCGTGCCAAGAGCTGGCATATCTTTTTCATCATAAGGCGTATTAAAGACCTTTTTAACAGTTAGGGCTTCAGCGTATGCAGTCTCGATATCAGCATTTTTCTTAAACAAAAATGGATATGCAGGCATAATCGAGCCTGGCACTACCGAGGCTGGATTTAGCATGTGATTTTCATGCCAGTCAGTCGTTCTGTAGTTACCCACACGCATAAGATCTGGACCTGTTCTTTTTGAGCCCCAAAGGTGCGGACGATCGTATGCAAATTCGCCGCTTAGTGAATACATGCCATATCTATCAGTATCTGGTTTTAGTGGACGAATTTGCTGCGTGTGGCAAGTGTTGCAGCCATTTTGCATATAGATGTTTTTGCCAGCTAGCTCTAAAACGGTGTAAGGTTTTGTGCCCTCAAGCGGTCTAGCTCTGTTTGCAAAGTCTGGTAAAATTTCAACTATGCCAGCGTAAGCGATGACTATAAAGACGCAAACTGCAAAAAAGAATGGATTTTTTTCTAACCAAGCAAACATCACATCACCTCCGCACTAGCTTTTGCCCCGCCACCCATTGGCGAAGCGCTTTTTGGCTCTGCTAAGATAGCTTTAGCAGAAGTTGATTTGTAGATGTTATAAGCAAACATCAAGAAGCCAACTAGATAAAGAAGTCCGCCAATAGCCCTTATATAGTAGTATGGGATAAGCACAACTACCGTGTCTATGAACGAGTAGAGTAAATTTCCGTAGCTATCAGTCGCTCTCCACATCATGCCTTGTGTGATACCAGCGATCCACATAGACGCAAAGTACAAAACGATACCTGTTGTTTGTATCCAAAACTGAGCTTCCATTAGCGACTTTGAGTAAATTTCACGCTTAAATACGCGCGGCGTCATATGATAAAGTGCCGCCATAATCATAAAGCCAACCCAGCCAAGAGCGCCGTCATGAACGTGTCCTGGTACCCAGTCGGTAAAGTGTGCTAGGGCATTTACAGACTTGATAGAAAGTATCGGTCCTTCAAGTGTCGAGAACATATAAAATGTAGAAGCTAGAACCATAAATTTAATAAGCGGACTCTCTCTAAGCTGCGCCCACTCGCCCTTCATCGTAAGAAGTATGTTTATCGCTGAGCCCCATGAAGGCAGGATCAAAACGATAGAAAAGACTGAGCCCATAGTCTGCATCCAATCAGGCGTAGCAGAGTATATGAGGTGGTGTCCGCCCGCCCAAAGGTAGATGAACATTAGACCCCAGAATGAAAATAGCGATAATTTATATGAAAATATCGGCTGGCCGCTCTCTTTTGGCAAGAAATAATAAATTTGAGCGATGATAGCTACTGTAAAGACGAATGCAACTGCGTTGTGGCCGTACCACCACTGAACCAAAGCGTCGTTTGAGCCAGCATACATAGAGACAGAGTGTAGCCATGAGCCATATCCGCTAACAAGTCTTGTTGGAACTTCCATATTATTAAAGAGATATAGCATCGCAACGCCTAAAAAAGTAGCGATGTAGTACCAAACTGAGATGTAAAGTGTCTTTTCGCGGCGGATACCGATGAGGCCAAATATACTAACGCCCCAAAGCACCCAAACAACGACTACTGCGATATCTAGTGGCCACTCAAGCTCGGCATACTCTTTCGCTGTGCTTTCACCCATAAAAAGCGTAACAACAGCCAAAACCATAACAAGCATATATAGCCAAAAATGAAGCTTGCCGATAAACATCAAAAATGGCGACTCACTCATCGAGACCTTTAAAACACGCTGTCCGATGTAGTACCAAGTGGCAAATATGCCAGATAGCATAAAGCCAAAGATGATGCCATTAGTATGAAGAGGACGCAACCTCCCAAACGCCGAATATTCGCCGGCTATGTAGTTAAGCTCTGGACAGGCCATTTGAAAAGCTATAACTACGCCAACAACCATGCCTATGATACCAAAGAGTATCGTGGCAAACATAAATAGCTTTGCTACACTATAATCATAGTGTAGTAGCTGAGATGGTCGCATAAAATATCCTCCTAGTTAAATTTATATTAATGATTTATTATTTTAGAGTATAAAGACTATAAAAAAACTTAATTAATATAAATTCTCATTAACTAGGAAAGTCTTCTGTCTATTTTGTAACCAAGTCCTGGGACATTTTTTATAAAGTTGTTACCAACCTTATCTCTAACACGTTTAACAAAGGTTCTAATGGCTGCCTCAGTAACGCTCTCGCCGACCCAAACGACGCTTTTGATCTCATCGTGAAGCACGAGCGTACCAAGTCTTTTTATCAAAAGTGAGATAAATGCAAGCTCTTTTTTAGTAAGCGAAATTTCAACGCCATCTCTGATAAGTACGCGCTTGATCTTATTAAAGCTATATCCGTTTGCAACTTGGATGATATTTGCAGTTTCTATCTTGCTTTTTGCGACATTTTCTATGGTTTTTAAAAGATCGTCTGCCATGATAGGTTTTATAAGATACTTATCAACACCAACATCGATCGCCTTTAACAAAGTCTCTTTTTCGCTATGCGCACTTAGGACGATGACAGGTGTGTCTTTAGAAATTTCCTTGATATATCTTGTCATATCAAGTCCATCGCTAATTGGCATAAATACATCTGTAATTACCATATTTGGGTTGTATTTTTTAAATTTTTTCAAACCTTCATCGCCATTTTGAGCAGTAAAAACTTTCTCAAAATTGTCACTTAGCACATCGTGCATGATCTTTTTGCTATCGCTATCATCTTCGACAAGCAAAACCGTTAGGTTCTTTAAAATTTTATTCATCTATCTCTCCTTTGTGTGGTAACTTTATTAAAAAACAGGCCCCATTGTCGCTGTTGCCCGCTGTTATTTCTGCGTTAAATTGATCGATTATTTGCTTTGACATATAAAGTCCTAAGCCAGTGCCTTTGGCATTTTCTTTGGTGGTAAAATATGGCTTAAATATCTCATCTATCACATTTTTATCTATGCCACCGCCATTATCTTCTATGCTTAGATAAGCAAATTTTTCGTCATTATCAATCTTTATTTTTATATTTTTATCTTCTATCTTTTTTAAATTTAGTGCGTCTTTTGCGTTATTTAGTAAATTTATAATGACTTGCATGAGTCTGTTTTTGTGGCCATAAATTTTAGAATCGCCTAGCACTTCAAGCTCTATACGAATGCCATCTTTTTTCATCACGCCTTTTACGATCTGTATCGATGCTCTAACTGCTTCTGCTAGGCTAAATTCTTGCGAAAGTGTGTTTGGGTTTAAAAACGAGCTAAACTCATCAGTAGTTTCCGACATATACTTTATGATCTGCATAGCCCTCTCATAAGAGCCAATAAATTCGCCGTCTTCGCTGCCTGCAAGCTTTTTCATCTTGTATAAAACTAAGCTTAGCTCATTTAGCGGCTGCTTCCACTGATGGGTTATATTTGCCATCATCTCGCCCATCATCGCAAGTTTAGCAATCCTCATACCATCGCTACTTGATAGAAAATTTTCATCTAAATTTAAACTAGGCATTTGCTCTATATCCTAAAAATGATAGATAAAGTCCGTTTAAGATCATTATGCAAGCTGAGAGCTTAAACATGATCTCTTTAAATTTCTCTCTTAGCAAACCAAAAACAAAGCTAGCTAACAGCATCGCTGGCAAGGTGCAAAGCCCAAAAATAAGCATTATTAGCGACGCATCGGCTGCATTTGCGCTTAAAACTCCAAGCGCTAAGAAATAATAGACCACTCCACAAGGAAGCAAGCCATTTAAAAAGCCAAGTAGCAAGAAATTTGCTAAATTTCTCTTTTGCACACTTGCTTTTGCCATTTTTACTATAAATTTAAGTGCTTTTTCGCTCTCTATAAATTTTAAAAGCTCGCCCCTAAAAAGCAATGCGATGCCAATAAATGCGATCACTAGGCCAACTATAAAAAATATAACACCTCTTGCTTGCACACCAAAACTAATGGCTGCTCCAAAAGCGCCAAACAGTGCTCCCAAAGCCACATAAGCAAAAATTCTAGCCATGTTATAAAGCGTGCTTAGCATTAAAATTTTACTCTTACTTTTGTCTTTAAAAAATAGAGCTTGCAAGCCCAAAAACCCGCTACACATGCCAACACAATGACTAAAGCTGCTCATAAAAGCAACCGCGATGATCGTGTAGAGGCTTATGTCTTGCATTATAAAATTTCTAAAAACTGCTTAAATATATATTTGCTCTCGTTAGGACCACTGCTTGCTTCTGGATGATGTTGCACCGAGAGGATCGGATAGTCCTTGTATCTTACACCCTCGATCGTGTTGTCAAACAAATTTCTATGTGTCACAACCGCTACTTCAGCGATGCTCTCTGGCACGTTGTAGTTGTGATTTTGCGTTGTTATCTCGATCGCTTTTGTCTCTAAATTTA
>CAUQCU010000004.1:0-39776 GCA_963516555.1 Campylobacter concisus
TGGAAAATCGCTTACTACGCTGGCGACAGACTAAAACTAAAAGCGTAAATTTATAGGTGCTTTTTGCACCTATAAATCATTTAAATTTACTAAAAATACATTTTGACTGAACTTTAAGCACTCTATCAGGAGTGTTTAAATATAATCCACTTTTCTAATACTTGGACAGATGGGTGAGTGGCTGAAACCACACCCCTGCTAAGGGTGCAGCTCTTAATCGGGGCTCGAGGGTTCAAATCCCTCTCTGTCCGCCACCACTTATAAACAATCATAAACTTTTATCAACTTTTGCAAACATTGAGCCACGATTTTAACGTTATTTTAAAGCCTTTATACATAAAATTGCAAACTATTATAAACAATGACAAACTATTATTATCACAACTTTTTTGCTGACTATTTGGCTGACTAGCTCAAAAAAATAGCCAAAACTTTTGCCATAGTCAGCAAAAAGGTCAGCAAAAAGGATGACAAATGCCTAAACTATCACGCCAGCTAACGATCACGCAGTTTAAAAACCTAAAAGCCAAAGAGAAGCCGTATTTTGTCAGTGATGGCGATAATCTGCTAATTAAGATAATGCCAAATGGCACAAAATTTTTTATATATGAATATAAAGAAAAAGACAAACGCCGCCGATTAACACTTGGCAAATATGATGAAATGAGTTTAAGCGAGGCAAGAGATAAAAGAAACGAGCTAAGATCAAAACTCAATCAAGGCGAAAGCCTAGTGCAAACAGCAGAAAAAACAAAATTTAGGGCAGTATTTGAAGCGTGGTATAAAACAAAGGGGAAGTTGAGTGAAAAGCAGCAGTTTTGGGTAAAGAGGCGATTTGAAACATTATTTTTGCCTAAATTTGGCGAGATAAACATAAAAGATATTAGTAGGAAAGATATTATAAACGCGCTTGCACCACTTCTTGGCGATGACAAGCAAGAAACGATACGAAAAACGCTAGGGACACTAAATAGCTTCTATAAATTTGCTCTTTTGCACGAGTACGTCGAGCATAACATTATCTCGGATATTGATAAAAGTGCGTTAATAGGTAAGCAAGAAGTTAAGCATTTCGCATATTTAAAAAACAATGATGAAATAAGAGCCGTATTAGTGGCGATAAAAGATTATTTTGGAGATATAAGAGTAAAAACGTGTGCGATATTTCAACTATACACCGCAGTAAGGGGGCAAAACGCCAGAAATGCCAAATGGTCGCAGATAGATTTTGAAAATTGCGTTTGGCATATCCCCGCAAGCGAGATGAAAACGGCAAAGCCTCACGAAGTATTTTTATCTCAAAGTGTGATCACTTTGTTAAAAACATATCGTGAGCGCCTACCATTAAAAAGTGAGTTAATTTTTCCGTCTGTCAAATCAAATATACGCCCTATTAGTGATAATACTATCCGCTCAATGCTTAGAAGTCTAGGCTTTAATAATGAAATGGTAACTCCACACGGCTTTAGAGCCACGTTTAGCACAATCGCTAATGAAAACATAGATAAGCACGGCTGTAATAGCGACGTTATCGAGCTTTGCCTCGCGCACGTTGAGAGCAACAAGGTCAAAGAAGCATACAACCACGCCAAGAACCTAAAAGCCAGGGCTAGGCTTATGCAGTGGTGGAGTGATTATTTAGACAGCTTGGGTGGCTTTGCCTGATTTGTAGGCAGAAATAGAGTTTTGAGAATAATAAATTATCTTAGAGTTGATCTTGCTTGCCGTGATCTTGCCTGCTAGTACTAATCGCCTTAGACTGATAGGCGATGTTAGCCCTAATTGTTTTAAGGCTTCATCACGAGTAATAAATTTATCGCTCATTTCTTATCCTTAATATAATCTTTCAAATTTAGTAGGGCACGCCGTAAATAGCGGACGTCGCATTTAAAGAGCAAACCTTGTATTTGCTCGACTAGCTTTGTTTTTTCATTGTGTGCCTCACAAAACGCCTCTAGGCTTGCAAGGGCGGTTATGTGTTTTTCTTTTTCTGGGCTACTCATTGATTATCCTTTCAAATATTCTCAATATAAAAATAAGCCAGCGTTTGGCTATCCTCTGCCTCTTTGCGGTATTTCGTATCACAACTCTTGTTCGATATGTAGGCGATTTTCTCTTTATTGACCGCATAAAAATCAGCCAGTATCGGAGCCAGCCTTTGCCCCTTGCGCTCATTTGGTGCTAACCTCAAATAAAGCAGATCGCAAGCTAATTGTGGCGCTGTCGTGCTAAAATCATCTTTCCGCATACGGGATTTATTATCAAGAGCGTTGATTTGAGTGTCAATCCGCTTTCTAAACTCGAGGTAATGCCCAACTATCGGCGTCATCGCCTCGATCAACTCATCTATAAATTTGCTCGCCTTTTTATTGATGAAAAGCCCTAACTTCTCGGTGCTGTCCATTTTTAAAAAACTATACGCCATCACGAAAATGGCGGCATCTTTTAACTCGTTGGTAGTCATATTTTGCCTTGTAGTAAGCGGGAATTAATCCCGCGATTTGTATAATTTGGAGTTTTTTCTTGTAGCTTAATGTGCGAGATTAAGCTACAATGTTTTTTATTTTCTCGTAATCCTCAATCTTGCGTTGCATTTTGCTAAGAGTGCTTTGTAACGCCGTCAACTTATCTCTTAGCGCGCCTCCTTTGCCAAAAATATCCGCTACGCTTTCGGGTACCCAATCGTTTAATTCCTCGTTTAGCTCAACCGACGCGCCCCAAAAATCGCCGTAGGCTTCCTCTATCTCGTCAAGCGTGTATTCTTTCGTGAGTTCGACCTCGATCTCGTATTCTTTTTCTGCTATCCGCTCGTATCCGTGTTGTTTTAAAACATCGACTATCATATTGTTGTAGTCCACGTCCGCCGCGTTCTTGGCTTCCTCTAGCGTATTTGCGTAAAAAGTTTTTGCCACTACTAGCTCGTCCGTTACTATTATGTTAAATTTTCTCATTTTATGCTCCTTTTTAAAATTTAGTTATGTCTATGTCGTAGACCGCCGCCCACGCGTCTTTATGATAAAGCCTTATGCCGTCGGGGTAGTTGTTGTCTTTTATTTTAGGTCTATCTAGCCCTAGCTCATTTGATTTTCGGCGCAAGTCGGCGTATTTAAATTTTCCTTCCGATACACCCAGCTCTCCAGCTACCTTTTTAATGCTCGCCCACTCTTTGCTCTTATCTAGCTCTACCTTTAGCCGCTCGTTCTCTCTTTTTGCCGCGCTTGCCGTAGCCATAGCCGTAGCTTCTCTTTTTGAGCCTATCCACGCTTTAGTAGCCAGCGCCTGATCTCTTTGTTTTAACGCGAGTTCTTTTTGCTCTACTTCGTTTGCATACGCTCTTAATGCCGTCGGCAAATCCTGCGGGATAAAAATTTGTTTATGTGCTTTTTCAACTTCGATAAAGTAACGCCTTACTTGCTTGCCTTTTTCGTTTCGCTCAAGCATCGCTATCTCTTTTGCTATGTCGGTTGAGAGGATGTATTCGATTAGCGGCTTATTGTTTCCGTTTTCATTTTTTTGTGAAAACGTGATGTAGTCGATGTTTTCTATCGCATCTACTTCATCTAGTCTTGCTTTTACCCAGTCTGCAAATTGTCTTTTGCTCTCAAGCACAGCATGCAAATCTCTAGCATTGACTGAATTTACTTCAGCACCATTTATTAGCGTTGGTCTAATAATAATTAGTTCGTTCATCGTTTTATCCTTTATATGAAATTTCTCATTTACAAAGTAGTTGTCATTGTTTAAATAAGCCATAACGGCTCCGACCTTTGTGTATATCTCAGTCGTTGCTGCTTCTAAGTCTTTTTGTATATGGCTTAGATAAATTGTTGTTTGCTCGGTGGTAGGGGCTTTCATTTTTGCCCCCTTGTAAGTTGTAAGACAATATAAGCAAGTAAAAGCACTTGCAAGACTTCTAAAATTTCACTCATTTTAAGCTCCTTTGGCTAAAATATGAGTAGCACAATGTTTTAGGTTTTAGGGGCTTTCGCCCCCTTTGCTAGATCCAAATTTTAAGGATTTTGCAGATTAGATAAATCAGTATCGCGAGTTTGATTAAAAAATCTAACCTTTGCATTGTGCTACTCCTTTCTATCAAACAAGTATCATTTTGTTGCTTGATGGAATAATTATAGCATTATTTTAGGACTAAGTCAATAGTTTTTAGTATTAAAATGAGATTTTTTATAAAAAATTGAGTAGTATTTTGAGACTTTTTAACCAACGCAAAAATGCGTCGGCTAATCTAAGAGCGTTTTTAACGCAGTTTTTAGCGTCTGGGTATTTGATAGTTGCTCTTTTAGGCTTTTAATTTCAAGTAGCATTTCACACGATTTAATAGCCTGTGTGTTTATATCATCGCTAGTTGCTAGTCTTTTAATGCTCCCCTCGCTTAGCCCTATCGCCTCGCCAAGTTGCTTATAAGTTAAATTTAGCTCCTTGCAAGTAGCTTTAATCAAATTTTCCTCTGCGGTCATTTATCCTCCTTTCATTCCATCTTTTGTTTGCTTTCGTCGTCGTATTCATAGTCTTGCGGTATAGCTCCAAGACGTTTAAGCCTAATTATAATAGCGTCTTTGGATACGTTAAAGCTCCCAGTCAAGGCGTCTATGACGTTTCGTCTGGTTAAATTTCGCTTACCTCCAGCTTTCTCAAAAAGTTTATCTATAAAATCGTTCATAGCACCGACTGGCATTAGTAAGTTAGCGGCAAATCTATTAGCTAGCGTTTCTTGCGTGCTCCTTGCTCCATTTCTGTAAAGTGTCGAGTAGTCGTCTTGGATGGGGTCTTTAAATTTATCTATATCTGGCAATACGTGATAAACTAAATGCCCAAGTTCGTGAGCAAGTGTGAAAATTTGCCTTTTTGGCGGCTGAATAGGATTTATCCAAATTTCGGGCTCACCTTTTTCATTGAGATATATCATGCCGTCGCTTTTTATCTTGTCTAAATCAAGGTTGTTTTTAACGTTTACGCCTATTAGCTCGGCTATGTTAAAAGGATCAAACGGAGGCTCGGTAAGGTTTAGCTCTTTTAGTATATCTTTTGCTGATATTCTACTCCATCTTAAAAGTTTCATATCTTCTCCTTCATCCGTTGCACGTCTTCATTGCTCGCCGAAATGCATTCATTATCTAAGTCTATCTGGTCTCTTACCGCAATGTCTATCGCGGCTTTAAGTTCTTGCTTAAAATCATTACCAGATAATATGTGCCGTATAAGTTCGTCTTTTATTTTATCGTCATTGCCTATTTTTTGCAACACTTCCGATATTGCTTTATCGACGTTTTTGTTTTTCTCCGCGTTAAAATAAATTGTAATACCTATCGTAGCAAGTGCTATAAATAGCGCGCCCCATACTAAAAACGTATTTGCAAGCGTTACGGTAAAATCGGCTCTTTGTATAACGTATTGTAGTGCGTCGCCGTTCATATTTCTATCCTTTTTACCAGCTCTTTATACGTTAAATTTCTCTCTTTGCAAAACGCTTTTACTTCATCTGCTGTCATTGTCTATCCTTTTTAGGGCGATTTTATCCGATCGCCCCTTAAAATGGTATTTCATCGCTATCGCAATACTGGTTCACATCTATTTCATCGCTTGCACTCTCGCTAGCTTGTGGAGTATGGGAGTTATTATTTCTTTTTGGTGCGCTCCATGTGGCTTCAAATATTAACCCATTTGGCTCTTTTGGGCTAAATAATGCTAAATAAATGCGACCGCCAGCTACTAGAGGCGTTTCAATATGCCCCCTAAAATAGTTTGTTTTTCCGTCATTGCTAACCGCGTTCCATATACCGCCTATAATCTGCCTTGCTCCCTCGTAATTTTTAGGCTTAAAGAGCACTATTTTATATATTGGGGCGTTTTGATTTTTAGCTAGCTCCTCATCAGGAGTTGGGATCAGCCCACACTCAATAGGGCGTAAAAAGGGTATGTTTATCATACCCCCTATAAATTTTACTTCTTTGCCGTCTTGAGCTTTGAAAGTTTGATTTTTAAAATAGCCTACATTCATTATTTATCCTTTAAATTTTCTATTAAATTGTCTATACTGCTTGGGTCGTTTAGATAGGCAGTAGCCTCGTCGATGCTTAGCCTCTCGACTAATTTTTCAGCCTCTGTTTCACTTGCGCCTCGTTTCACTAGCTCGCTTTGTAATAGGTCGTGAGGCATTGGCTCAACTGTCAACTTTTCTTTTACAGTTGCGATTTCAACTTCAAGGGGTGCGGCTTCGATAAATTCAGTTTGTGAATTTTTTGCACCAACTGAGTTGTTTAGTTTTTCTGAACTACTCAAAAGCTCGTTTAGCCCAGCTTTTGGCGGTGTTTTTGATTGTTCATTAGGCTCAAATGTGACAATATCCTCCACTTCATCAGATGTTTTTAGTCCATATTTTACCTCTGGAAAAAATTCATTTATGAAAAAACTTTGTGCTCTATATTTCATCATTAACTCTGGCATTGTCTGCCATTTTGAGCCATTTTTGCTTAGCCAACCCTCACGCCTTGCCATTTCCATTGTTATGGTTGTGCCCTTTAATAATTGTCCAGTTTGGGCGTCTATGGCTTCACAATGCGCGCTATTGCCATCAGGGCTTACAATAGTTTGCAATCGCCCCTTTAAAAGTCCGCTTGAGTTTAGCCTGGCAACTAGGAATTTCGTTTCAAAACTAGGTTTGCCGTGAATGATATAAATACTTTGTGCTACCTCTAAAGCGCCTATATTCATACGCTGAGCTAAATCAAGCACAATAATCGCCGTTCCGATATTTGCTGTTTCGTTACCCTTGCGTAAATGAGTTGGGAAAAAATCAGTAGCCACAAAAGCTTTGGCTTTCCTTTGTTCAAGCTCAAATTTTTTTACTTCAAGCTCCGTTTTTCTATCTTGGTATTCTTGTATTTGGTTCATTTTTTATCCTTTCTTTATGAAATAATCGTCTCCGTCAGCATACGCCATAACTGCACCTATGGCTGTATAGCTCTTTTCTAACTCTTTTTGTATCTTTGCTAAATTTAATATGATCGTTTCGTCTTTGCTTTGTGAAAGCTTTTTGTATCTCTCTTTGTAGTAGTCACGCTCTGCCTTTATCTGTGCGTATATGGGATCGCTTGGGCGTGGGTTGCTCGCCTTTTCTAGCTCGTGCTTTAAAACAACTATCTTGTCATTATGCTGTTTTAGCTGGCTTTTGTAGCCGTTTATCTCTCTTTTGTGGCGTTTTGCGTTATCGATCAAGACGGCGTTAAGGTCGGCAATTCTATTTACATAGTGGCTAAATTTATTTGCATTAAAATGGTCAAACAAAACCTTAAAGCACTCATTTTTATAGATAAGCAATTTTGATTTTATTTTAGGGCTTACCTTGTTTGGGTTGATTGAAAATAGCCAACCGTTAATCTTTTCAACTGGAATACATAAGGCAACTTGGACACCACCATTTGTTTCAATTTTAAAAGATTTTGAGCAAAAACTTTCATCGCCTAAAATTTTCTCATATTGTGTTTTAAAATCTATTCCAATATTTTTGCATAGATTTTTTACACTAACATATTGACCTTGCTCGTCAAAAACTTGTATAACATCTGTATTAAAAGAAAAATTTGTAAGTTCCATGATAAAAACCTTTTGATTTTTGTAATTTGCAAATTATTAATGAAATAATATTGTATTTTACAAAATAAGTCAAGAGATTTTTATGTAATTTAATAAAGAAATAGATTTTATATATTGTTAATTACAAAAAATAAAAGGGGTGGGGTTATCCCCATACCTATTGTTGTATAGCCTTTCGTATTGCATCTCTCAAAGATTGATAATCTGACAATTCATCCCTCAGGCACTCTATTTCATATAGCATTTTAATCGAATTAATTACTTGCTGTGTTACTTTGCCTGTCGATGAGGCTGACCTTAAACTACTCTCAGCTACTCCTATTTTTTCGGCTAGCGTTTTAAAAGAGTAGCCTAAAATTTGGCAGGCGTTTTTGATTATCTCTTTCCCATCGTCGTTATCAGGAACCCAACCCTTATCAATATCTATAAAACTTTCTTTTGCATAAAGCAAGGATATAAAAATACTCCACAGATTAACATCAATATCAAAAATTTCATTCCGATATTTTTCTAAAATAGCCATATTGTCATTGCTTGCCAAAGATAGCTCGTTACTTAATTTTTCAAAAACGTTTTCTTTTTCTTCTGCCATTATTACTCCTTATATGATCTCAAATTTATCTACATAATTAAACGCTCGATAAAGGCTTATTTTGCCTTTTTCGTCTTTGTGTATTTCAATATCACATACAAAGCGGTAGCTATAAGGGTTTTCTAAAATCTCTGCCTTTAATATTTCATCATCTATTAATATCGGTATAGCTTTATCGCTTAGCTCGTAGCAGTAGGCTTTAAATTTAACCTTTTTATCTGTGTTGGTAGTCTGATAAAGCGTGATAGACATCTTTTCAAAGACTTTTTTAACCGCTTCTTTATTTTCAAAATCCTTTATCTGCCTAGCCGTTGCGATGCCTTGTTTATATGCTTCTTTGTTATCTTGATTGATAAAGATACAATGGTTAAAAACTGGGCTTGTAATCTCTACACTTACTCTGTCTTTGTCGGCAAGTTTTACTACATTTTCTAAATTTTGAAGAGAAGTGGGCGTTAAAAGTGGGTCTTGTATAATGTCGTCCACGCTTTTTTTGCCCATATTTTTTATATTGCCGAAAAACTCGAAGTAGGCGTTAATAGTAGGCAAAAACTCCCCGATAGCCAGCGCACCAGAAGCTGCAAAAATTACCATATTAAAAATATCGCTACCTTTTTCTACGCTTTGTAATGTTGCTCTTGCACCACTTACGCCAGTTTGTGTGGCTACAAACTCATCAATAGAATTATTAAAAGATAATAGAGCAGTGGCTAAGGTCGTAATATCTAATGGATTGTCTTTTTCGATACGAAATTTAATCTGTATATTTTCGCTCATATTTTTCCTTTAAAAAACTAGATTATACAAAATCTACGCTATATTTTCGTAAAATTTCCACGCTGGCAAGCTCAAAGTTTGCACCGCCTCTATCTTGTCGCCGTCTTTTTTTGCATAGCCCCACCATTCGTCACGCTCACGGCAATATTTGTAAAGCTCTAGCAATTCAAGATATGTTTTGCGCCCTTGCTCTATCGCTGCGGTGTCAAGCTCATAAAAACCTACAAAATAAGGGGCTTTCGTTTCAACGGCGATAAACAAGAAATAATTTACTTCTTTGCCTAAACTCCTTAAAATATCGCTGTAAAACGCTGCTTGTATGTGATAGTTAAAACTAGCGACCGATCTAGCAAAGCCAGTAGCCGAAGCGTCAGAAGTTGTTTTTAGATCGATCACTGCACCCATTTTCTCATTATAAAAATCAGGGCGACATTTAACTGCAACGCCCTCTATTTCACTAAAATAGCTTTGTTCGGCTAATCCGTCTTTTAAAAATATAGCTGTTTCACGCATAGAATTAACGCTATTTGCTATCTCTACGGCGGAGCCAAAAGTATCAATATCAAGCGAGGTTTTATCGCCTAAATTTTCTAAAAAATCGTTGTAGATCGCTTTGCCCTCTTTGGTGCGTTTATCAACATCAGGCTCTACGCTAAACTCATTTGAAAAATCCTTTGGCTCTAATACTAGCTTATGTACCGCAGAGCCTAAAAGCAAAGCCTTTGTAGGCTCACTTTTAAGCTCATTTTTCATTTTTAAGTGCAAAGGGCTACGTGCAAGTAGATCGAGATCACTCTTTGATATTTCAGTGCGTGCGTGGTATTCTTTATTGCTTAGCATTTTTTAACCTTTCTAATATTTTTTGAAATTCTCCCCAAGTCATATTTGGCTCGCCGTAAAATTCAACAAGCCTCATCAGAATATAAGAGCGCATCTCTTTGGGCCTCCTCTCGTAGTTTTTTAAGTGTTTGTTTGTAAGTATTTGTGTAGCTCATAAAGCTATCTTTGCTAAATCCTGCTTCAACGCAATACACATAAATAAGCGCCGAATACGCAAAAATATCATCTTTGCAATGCTCGATAAGCAGATCAACTATTTCGCCGCTGTTTTCGCCAAGGGCATTTTTAAAGGTGTAGCGGTGGAGGTTATACACCGCCAAAATATCACTTATTAGCTCATCGTATTCTTGCTCGAAATTTATATTTTCTACGTCGTTTTTAGCACTCTTTAGGTCGTCGTTCAAACTCATTTTTAACTCCTTTTGATATTTAAATAGGCGATGTTTTTTATCTCGCCGCCATTGCTGAAAATTATGCGAAAAAATCTAATTATCTTTCTCATTTTTAGCTCCTTAAACTATCTCATAAACATACTCGGCTTTAAAGCTGGCTAGTTGTTTTTTACTTAGTTTTACTGGGTTTAGTTTTTTATCTTTTACCGCTAGCAGCATAAGCGCATCTTTGTGGATATAGAGCACCAACCCCAATGTGTCAAAATAAACCTCGTAGGTGTAAAAATTTGGCTCTCTTGTAAAGTATCTAGTGCATCCGTTAAACGTTACTTTTAAATATTTTTGTCTGTTTCTCATCTCTAGCTCCTTTTTCTAATAGAAACCTTGCTCGCCACCGCCGTCCGAAGATGTTAAAAATTAATTTAGCTTGCAAAAGCAACTTTTAAAGGAAAAATTTTTATATGAAAAGTGTTAGCAGGCTTTCGCCTACTCCAAGCAAGCAAGGCTTTTATTAGAAAAAGTAGTGTTTTTCGTTTTATTAATAACCCTGTGAAAAACTATCCTAAATCAGGGCTGGTGCTGAGTGATAGATTTTCGCCCTATCACTGACGCTTCAGATTGAAACGTGATTAACCTGCAACTCGCAGGAGGCTCACTCTGTCAGCTTACGCTTGAAGCCTATCTACTTTTTGTTTCGATGAGAGAATATTAGCATTTCCTATATTAAAAAAGACTTAAATTAATAGGCAATACTAATATTTTTAAAAAAATAGATAGTTGTTTTTAAAAATAGGCTGGGGTATAAAAACGATCATTAGCTAGCAGATGCTATTGGTAAAATTTTTTATATCGTTTAGTGTATAATCACAAATAAAACAAGATAGATGAAGGACTAACAATGCAGACACTAACCATACAAGCAGACGAAGCATTAATAAGCCAAATAGTAGCGATAAGTAAGGCACTAGCCAATACAACTAATCAAAAGCTAATTATCGATGACGGCTATGCGGACGAGCTAAATGCTAGAGCCGACGAAGCACTACAAGGCAAAGGGCTAAT
Organism: Campylobacter concisus; assembly: GCA_963516555.1. GTDB lineage: Bacteria > Campylobacterota > Campylobacteria > Campylobacterales > Campylobacteraceae > Campylobacter_A > Campylobacter_A concisus_BA. The sequence continues at coordinate 11,275 of CAUQCU010000004.1, forward strand.
AGACGAAGCCAAGGCACGCAAAAACCTAGAGGCTATCAAAGCCGAGATATTATCAGACGTTGAAGCTATCAGGCGCGGAGAGTTTGAAACGATAAGCCACGACGAGCTAAAAGCGCGGATTATGCAATGGTAATAGAATACAAGCCTAAATTTGAGCGTGAGCTAAAGACAATATTTGACTTCATAGCCAAAGACAGCCTAAACAGAGCGCGAGAGTTTAGAAACGAACTTGTCGCAAAGATAGAACGCACAGCACAGACACCTTTTATTTGCCGTAAGTCTATTAATTTTAATGATGAGAGCATTCGTGACTTGATTTTTAAAAGTTATGTAATACCTTACTTGATAGATGATGAGGTTATTTACGTGCTAGGCATTTACAAGGCTAACGAGTGGCAAGCTTCCTAAATAGTGTCGCTGTCAGATATTTTTATGACTTTAGCTGAAAAGGCAAAGAGATGGGGACTATCACAAGGACAGCCAAGAATTTAGCTATTGGTGACAGAGATTTATCCCTAAATTTCTCAACATAGAAAAAGGGGTAATATATGGGATGTTATAATGGTTGCAAACATTAGGAATTTTTATTTTTGTTGAATTTTGCCCAGACAATGTTTCGTTGGTTACTATTGTCATCCCATGGGTTAATGCTGTTGAAATTATCCAAGAGTCCGCCACACTGGCAAAGTTGTTAATATTTTCTTGACTAAATCTATTAGGGAAATTTTGTGTATTAATATCGGTCAATATTTGACCAAAATTCTCTTGTATTTCTCTACTATTTTCAACTATTTTGATGTTGCCTATATTATTATGAAGCCATTGTTTTAATGGATCGTCATCAGAAACCCCATTTGTTATTTCATCTACAATGCTACGTGCTACACATATACTATTATCTAAACTTTTTGTTATTAAAAATTCCCAAAAGCCTGGGCAAAAATCAAGTGGATAGTAATTTTTTGCCGCGGTTATAAAAACATTAGTGTCTAATATATACATCTTGTTTTTCTCATCTTAATATCCCAAATTCTTTGCCAACTTTTTCTATAATATCAAACTTTTTATAATCAAATAACCTCACGGCATTTGTATAACTTTCTTTATTATTTAACACCGCATCGACAACAGCAAAAGCAAAAAGATCACCATTTCTAGCTCTAACCAGCTTTTGAGGTGGAGCAAACCCCTTTTCTTTATTGGAGTATATATTTATTTCATCAAATTTATTCATTTCCTCGCTGTAGAGATTAGTATAAACATCATAGGGTATTAGCCCTAGTGCTCGTATTCTATTGAGGATAGCTAGGGTGCTTACTGAAAAAAAATCTGCCATATTACTTAACCCATCAATGTCACTTTTTTTAAACATATTTCTTATTTCTTGCTCAGGCATCAATACTTTTGCAGCTACCTCATTACACTTTAATTCAACCATGGTTGCATTTTCCTGTTTTAAATCAGATATTCCGCTTTGCCCTATCCACAAATGGGCTAGTTCATGTATAAGAGTAAAAATTTGAGCCGCTTTGCTATCATTGGAGTTTATAAAAACCAGAGGGGCAATATCATCATATATAGCAAACCCCCTAAATTCAGATAAATTAAGAGATTTTTTTGTTGCCCCTAGACTTTTATTTTTCATTACAAGAATATTTAGTTTTTCAGCTTTTTTTATAAAATGTTTTAATACATCTTCTTTCTTTCTATTTTTAGCTATTACAGTATCAGCTTCTAATTTTTTTATAATGTCGAGAGCTATATCATCCGAGCTACTATCTATTGAAAACTTGCCAACGACACGATCAATATGGATGCTATTTTCTATGACATATTCTTTAAACCACTCTTGTTTAAATTTAGTGTTGCTTATAAGTGTTTTTAATTCTAAAGAATGTTCAGGGTTTGAAGTATTGCCGATTGTTCTTAAATCTGGGATTATTTCTTTCTCTTTAGGTGGTTCTTTGAGCCATAAATAGCCAAAAGGAATTTGTAGCGTTTTAGCAATATCGACAGCTTGCTTAAACGTCGGTCTTGCCTTGCCGCTTACCCATTGCTCCGCTTTCTTATGGATACTCTCTGCGCTAACGCCAGCGCGCTTTATAGCCCACTCTAGCACACTCGGCGTTATAAAGGCTTCGTTCGTACGCATCATCCCCTCTTTAAGTTTTCAATTGTTATCAAATTTTACTAGAATTTAGCAAAATATACTATAAATTTCTAAAACCTCTTTGAATTTATGGAGTAACTACCGACTACGCGTCTACAAAAACAACTAATATTTTATTTAAGAACATCTAAAATATAAGCATTCTTTATTTTTTGCGTTTTGCCGTCTTTAATAAGTTTTATTTTTAAATTAACTGGCTCTTGTTTTTCGGCTTTTTGTATAAGTGTTATTCTCTTTTCTACGGAGAGAATATCGGAGTTTAAATTTACCTTGCCAAACTCTTTGACTCTAAAAGGTCTCTCGCTTGTAAAAAATTGAGATTGTATATGAAATAAATCATCTATTTCTTCTTCTATATCTGGCGTTTCAACTTGTGGTAATACGACCCTAAATTTGTCCTTATCTGCTGAAGTTATAGGAGTATTTATTTGATCGTCTAGTTCAGGAGCTATTATAGCTTTCTCTTGGTCTTGTAAAACTTCTGCAACACTTTTTTTAACACGATTAGCTGGCTCTTGCAAACTACGATCAGCAGACAAATCTTTTACCATTTTAGATAATGTTTCTAGTCGTTTTTGCTCTGCTTCGTCTCTTGCTTGCTGAGCTTGCTTTTGGATACTTTCTGCTTGGAGATCCGTATATTTATGAAAGCTGCTATTAGCAAACCAGCCACCAATGGCAATTATAAAAACTACCATTACTTGCCATCCATTCATACGTTTTAGCCCCTCTTTTAAAATATCTTTTATGTCAGTTGAAATTTCTAAACAACCCTTTTCAAGTTTAAATTTTAACATTCTTTGGCTTTGGGGAATTTGAATGTTAAATTTTTGTTCCAGCCCTGCAATAAAATTCTCATATTGAGCTTGATACTCCAATACCACTCTTGCAACACCCGCATCTATATAAGTCAAATCGAAGTCGTTAAAACGACCACCATCAAGTTTAATCTTATACTCTATATCGCCTATTTTAGAGATTTTTATGTCGCTTTGTGTTGTGTTTGTAACATAAAATCTTTTGCTTCAAACAAATCGGCAACCGAATTTATTTCAATATCTCTCATTTTTTAACCTCTCTTTTTGTTTTTATTTTTTTTATATTCTTATTTGATCCCATAATCCTCAAACGTTAGCCCTTTATACACTTCGCAATGGACTTTACCGCAGACTTTACCAAGTATTTCGCACTCGTAACCCTCTTTATGTGGATACATATCGCTGTATTTTGGGTTTAGACTTATTAATTTGATTTTATTTTGTGGTAAAAATTCAACCCTTTTTATATAAACGACATCATCCACTCTAACGATATAAACGCCAGCGATACGAACAAAATCACCCCTGCCTGCTACCATATCCGCAATAGCCCAGTCGCCCTCGTAAAAATCAGGCTCCATGCTATCGCCCACTACTTCAAAAATACGTAAATTTTTAGTGTCAAGCCCTTTTAAAAACGCCCTATCAACTGCGATCTTTCGCTCGTCTTTTTGAAGCATAGCGAGATCATAAACCCCCTCGCTGCCTGCACCTATGCGCATTTCTGATTTTGGGAGAAATAACATATTTTTAGGGGTGTAGTCTTGTGGGATAAAGTCGGCATATTGTGAAAAATTAGTTTTTAGCTCTTTTTTCACAATGTTGGCTTTTAAATTTGGGTGAGACGGGAAAAAGTCAGTTACGTCTAAATTTAAAATTTCAGCCATTTCTGGAATTTTGTCAAGAGATGGTGTGGAGCTCTTTTTCTCTTTACCATTTTTACCTATTTCGCCTTTTTTTGTTTCATATTGTCCAACGGTGCCTTGTGTGACGCCCATTTTGTCGGCTAATTGTTTTTGTGTTAAATCTGCTTTGTTTCTTGCACTGCTTATAACGTCTGATAACTCCCTCATAATTGCCTCCTCTAATAAAACTAAATATTTTATCAAAATGATTATTGGTAATTCCTATTAAATTAAGCTTGAATTAAAATAGGAGTTGCTAATATTACGCTTATGAAAACTCAAAAAATTAGACAAAAGGACATAGCTAAAAAGCTAAACATCACACAAGGCGCAGTTTCTAGTTGGTTTATCGGAGAGAGCAAGCCCTCGATAGATAATGCCGCAAAGCTCGAGGAGTACTTTGGCATCTCCGCTAAAGAGTGCGCCGATTTGCCTAACTTTGCTAAGAATAATACCCACTTATTCGGCAGTCTTAAAATATTACGAAAGGCTCACAATGGTAACGCCTAAGTATGATATTAGCAAGGCATTCAAATTATCCAATCAAAACATCGCAAATATCGTGAAAATACAGAACAGAAAGGGATTTAGAAACGATAGCGAAGTGATCAGGTTTTGCCTCGATATGGTTAGCGTTTTGATTGACAAAGAACTAGAAACACAAGTTATTGCCAAGCTTTTAGAAAATACAGCAAACGAGAAAGGAGATCAAAAATGAGTGAAGTAGAAGAAAAGATAAAAATTAAAGAGAAAGATTTTATCAAGTCTCTAAAAAAGATGCTTAAAAAGCTTAACAAACTTCCTATAGACGACCAAGACAAGATAGTAAAAATGTTAGCTAGTTACTGCTCTGTGAGATCTAACTATGATCTTTGAGCTTGTCTAGCGCAGGCTTAATATTTTCAGCAATGGTGTTAAAAATCTCGGCTACCGCTTTACTTGCGGTAGCAGTGTTTTGAAAAATATCGTTAATTTGCGATTGCTTTTCTAGTAAAGCTTTTGTGAGTTCTAAAACTATCTCTTTATCTGTCATATAAGTCCTTTTTTGTGGATTTCTTGGCTTGGTCGCTTAGAAATTTTAAAAGGGCTTATATGAAAGATAACTTAAGGAGCGTGCAATGATAGCTAGTAACAGCCTAGAGGCATATAACAAATTAAAGCCTGAGTTAAGGGGCAAACGTAGAGCCGTTTATGAGATGTTTTGCCAGCACAAAGAGGGTGCAACAAGGCAAGAAATTTCACGCTGGTACAACGTGGCAATAAACAGCGTTTGCGGACGTGTAAATGAGCTAGTAGAGCGCGGCTATCTGATAGAGATCGGATCAAAAAAAGATGTGATAAGTGGGTGCAGCACGTCAATACTAAAACCCACTGAAAGGATAGCGTAATGAGCCAAATGTATATAGGCTATATACTCTGCGCGTTATTAATACTCGACGCAGTGTATCAAACTTGGAGGGGGTTTAGATGAGTGATAATTTGCAAAACGGATATGCCATTTGTTTTAACTCGTGGCTATTTGATGAAAGAATACAAAACGAGCTTAGGCTCTTGCTTTTAATCTCTTCATTATCGGCGAAAGAGGGGTACTGCTACGCCAATAATGAATACTTAGCAAGCAAACTAAATAAAACTACAGTTTGGGTTTCAAATGCTATCTCCAAATTAAAAAAATATGGCTACATTGAAACTGAGTTGCAAAAATTTGGAGCAGTGGTAACAAATAGAAAAATTAAACTACTTGCCCTAAATAACGAGGAACAACCGCCGTTAAAAAATCCTTTAACCGCCGATAAAGAAAATCTAAACGCCGTTAAAGAAAATTTTAACGGCGATGCAGAAATTTTTGAACCGCCATATAATGTTTGCGCGCGTAATAATAATACAAGCCAAGAAAATTACAAGCTATTAAAATTACAAGCTAATAATAACCCCCTACCCCCTAAGGGCGTTTCACTGCCTGACTTCATTGATCCAAACCTTTGGCAAGAATATCTAGCCTACAAAAAAGAACGACGAGAAAAATTAAGCACTAAGGGTATCGAGATGAAATTTAGCGAGTGGGCTAAATGGGCAAGCGAGGGCATAGACGTTAATGCCTGCATACGAGAAGCAATGGCGAACGAGTGGCAAGGGGTCTTTAAGCCAAAGCCTAGCTACAAGACGCAAAACAGCTTAAGCCTAAGCGTAGAGGACGTAAAGCGTTTTGGTGGCGATGTGAGCTACTACATAGAGAGCACAAAAGAAACGAACCAAATAGCTAGTCAAAACGTAGCATATCTTGAAAACAAGGAGCCGTTTTAATGAACCGCATACAAACGATCAAAGAAGCACTTGGGGTAAATGAAACCCAAGCACTAATCACAGCAGAGCTTTTAAAGCCGCTAAAAGATGAGGATATTATCCCATTTTTTGCGTATAGGGCAAATTTTATCCAGCCTAAGCAGTCAAGCGAGCTAATCACAAAAAACGCCGTAGCAGCTTTTAGAAAACAAAAGGCACTAGAGGCGATCAGAGATGGCAAATTTTGCTTTAAAAATATCGAGCAGTTGGTAGAGTTTGTAAAAACCTTTTTTCGCAATGAGAGGCTTTGTTATGGAGCAACCTACAAAGATTTTGTGATCATCGGCGTAGATGAATATGGCAACCTAATCAACCACTACCACATTAGCCAAGCAGGCAAGCCAGTACAGCTAAGCAGTGATGACGAGGCAGAGGTTTATGCGTGGCTCTTTAAAAATCAAAATCGCATCGGCGTGATCAAATACGTGAGTGAAAGAGAAGTGAAAGAGAAAGAGAAAGAGCAAGCAAAAATAGAAGCGGCAAATAATGCAAATTTGCTCCCAGCTGACCCAGACGCGCCGATAAAAATGAGCGATGAGGCAAGAGCAAGGCTAAGACTTGGATTATCTGCCATTGCGGTAAATATCGCAAAGAGAGCGTGAGATGAAAGCCGTATATATCACGATAGCAGAAGCTGGAGCTAGCATAATCGCAAAGGTAGCGGACGAAAACAAAAAGATACTTGATAGCTTCGCGGTAAGTCGCAAGGACGCAAGCGGTGTGCTTGAAATAATGAGAAAGTGGAACGAGAAGCACAAGGACGACGAAACAAGGGGGCTATTTTGATGGAGCTAAATAAAATTTACAATACCGACTGCTTAGATTTTATAAAAAATATGCCTGATGCGTGCGTTGATTTAGTTGTTACTGACCCACCTTACATCATAAATATAAAAGGCGGAGGGTTAGGTAAGCGTCCAGTCTATGAAAAGGGCGATTTAGCAAAGATAGCTGATGGCTTTGATGTAAAAACAACACTAAATGAGCTCGAACGAATTTGTAAAAAAACAAATATTTTTATCTTTTGCTCTACCAAACAAAAGCCTGAGATAATGGGCTGGGCTTACGATAAAGGTTATAACTTGGCTGAGCTATTTTGGCACAAGCCTAACGCAGCACCTTTTACAAATAACACTTTTAAAAGTGATATTGAGAACATTCTTTATATAAGAGCCAAAGGCGTCAAGATAAAAGGTAGATCAAAGCTTTTTACTCAAAATGCAAAAAAGAGCGAATACGGACATCCTAGTGAAAAGCCATTAAGTATTATCAAAAGCTTGATTTTAACCAGCTCAAGCGATGGCGAGCTAGTCTTTGATCCATTTATGGGTAGTGGCACAACAGCGGTGGCGTGCAAGGAGCTAAATAGAAACTTCATTGGCTGCGAGATAGAGGCTAAATACTGCGAAATAGCCGAAAAAAGGTTAAGAGAAACGATAAAGGGGCTAATATGAGCGAAATCTTAAATTGTGCAGTTTATAAACTAGATCTTGATGAGATAGAGGGTAGTGACGATTGGTTTGACGCTAACGGACGGCTAAAATACAAAGAGCGATTTTTGTTTGATACACTCAAAGAAGCGGGCGAGATAGAAAAAAGTTGGCTAGTGGCCTTATTCGCAAGCGAGCAAGACGCGATAGAGTTCTGCGAGGGTGCGGGACTAAACGCAGATTCGGATTATTTTTACTTTTGCACTCGTGGACACTACTCATTAGACACAGAAATGGGCGAATATGTAGAGGTAGGATATTAATGGGATTAACTAGAAGCGAAAATAGAGCCTACCAGCTAAGACTACTTGAAGCGTATCCACTTTGCCAAATATGCGAGAAACAACAAAGTATAGAGTGCCACCACGTACGCTATGGCAGATTTGGAGCAGATAAGGACGACAGCAAGCAAATAGCCGTTTGTAGAGAGTGTCATCAATGGTGTCACGCACACAAACATGAGAGTATAGAAAAATACGAGGAGGTAGCTGATGAGAATTGGCAACGTTTCGGTAAATGTTAGAAGCAAATATGGCAACAAAAAAACCAAGGGCTTTGATAGTGCTAAGGAATGGCGCAGAAACCAAGAGCTTGAAATTATGCAAAGAGCTGGAGAGATAAGCGAGCTAAACCGCCAAGTGCCCTTTGTGTTAATGCCTAGCTACACAATAGCAGATGAAACAACCAAGCAAGGCTTTAGAACGATACGTGAGATTAGATACATAGCAGATTTTACATACCGCCTTAAAAGTGGCAAGAGAATAATAGAGGACGTAAAGGGAATGCAAACGGACGTTTTTAAAATCAAGCGAAAACTGCTAGAGAGAAAAATAGCCCTTGGAGTGATAGAGGGCGAGTTTAGGATTTATTGATGGCGAAGATAAGCGACAAGACAAAAGAAGCGATCATCGCTGAATATCAATCTCAGGAGAAAAATATATACAAAACTATCTTATTCAATGGGTCCTTTCTAGCCAAAAAGTGCGTAATGCGGGGCGTAACCGCAGATAATCGAGAAATTAGCTTAAAAAAAGTTTAATTCGGTTTCTATTTTTTAGATGTAATTTTATCTTGCATTAAGGTAAAAACAAAAGAAGTCAAAAAAGCGAAATGAAAGTAAAAAAAGAAACAAAAAGATTTAAAAAATTTAGGGAATTTATGGGTGCAATAATTAATATTTTTTCAAGTGCAATTTTTATAAAAAAGAAAATGAATTTAACTCAGTGGAGTAGCAAATATAGAGTTTTAAGCCGTGAAAGCTCGGCACATTATGGCAAATTTAAGCCCTTTGCCTATCAAATAGAGCCAATGAATGCGATAAGCGATAATCGTAAAAATAAAGTTATCTTGCTTTTTGCTTCACAGCTTGGCAAAAGCGAGATGATTAACAATGCCATTGGGTATTTTATACATCAAGAGCCAAGCACTATTTTGTTTATGTTACCAAACGAAAATGATGCTGAAGATTACTCAAAAAGACGCTTAGCGCCTATGTTTAGAGATTGCTTTGTCCTTGATGAGCTTATAAATGCCAATGAAGCAAACAATACAATTTTAATAAAAAATTACAAAGGTGGTAACTTAGCCTTAGTTGGCTCGAACTCCGTCAGCAAACTTGCAAGTAAGCCAATTAAAATTTTACTAATTGATGAAGCCGATAGATGTGAAGCAACAAAAGAAGGTAGCGCCATAAAACTAGCTGAAAAAAGAACTATCACATATGCAGATAGAAAGATAGTTATTAGCTCAACTCCAACACTTAAAGACAGCTCACAAATAATTGCTGAGTTTAAAAATAGCGACCAGAGATATTTTTATGTCAAATGTCCATATTGCGGTTATGCGCAAACGCTAGATTTTAACCGAGTTGTGTGGGAAAAAGATGATCTTAAAAATCCACTTTTTGATAGCGTTAGATACTCTTGTCTTGGATGTGGAGCTTTGCTTAATGAGAGTGAGAAAAATAAAATGGTGCAAAATGGCGAGTGGATAGCAAAAAATCCAAATTCTCTAACGGCAGGGTTTTTCTTAAATGCAATTTATAGCCCCTTTTTTACTATGAAAGAGATAGTAAAAGATTTTTATGAGAGCAAAGATGATCAAAACAAACTTCAAACCTTTATAAATACTATTGAAGCACGAGCATTTGAACCACCAACGATAAGTTTAAAAGGAGATGATCTTTTTGCGAGACGTGAAGATTATACAAGAGATAGTGTCCCAGATGCAGTAGAGTTTATAACTGCTGGCGTTGATATACAAGCAGATAGAATTGAGATAAATTTCATTGGTTGGGCAAAGGGAATGGAGGCTTATAACCTCGATTATAAGCAGATATATGGCAACACAGAACAAGATGCTGTTTGGGCAGAGACTTTTAAATATTTGCATCTTCCTTTTAAGAAGGAAAATAATAATGAGCTAAATTTAATGTTAGGGCTTGTTGATAGTGGTTTTAACTCTAGCAGAGTATATAGGTTTTGTGGTAACTCAAGAAGATTGATCGCTACAAAAGGAGCAAGCGAAACAAGTAATAAGATGGATTTTATAAACCCAATTAAAAAGATGCAAAATCTCTGTTATTTTATGCAGGTTGGGACATTTGCTGGCAAAAGCGAGCTTTTTAGGCTTTTAAAGATCGATAAAGTGGGTGATGGTTATTTTCACTATAACAAAAGTTACACTCAAGAATTTTTTAAACAACTTGATGCTGAAAAGTTACAAACTATGAAAAATAAATTTGGACAAGATCGCCTTTGCTGGGTAAAAGTTAGAGATAGAAATGAGGCTTTAGATATTAGTGTTTTAGCCTTAGCAGCCGCAAAGATAATAAATAAAAAAAGGAGGCAGTAAAATGCAAAATAAAAAGGCATTATATGGTGCTAGGGCTAGAACCTGCGTAAGCTTAGAAGTTGCAAATATAATTAGACTAAAGCTTCTTAGCGAGAAATTAAATTTAAAAATTAGCCATATTGTTGATAATGCAGTGGTCTCTTACTTTAATGAATGTGAGTTGGTGGATAAAGAAGATAAAGAGTATTTGGAAAGTATAAGCGATGCAGATAAAAAGTAAAGAGTTAGCAAGACTTTTGGGACTTACTGAAAGACGTATAGAACAACTAACAAATGATGGTGTGCTTACAAAACTTAGCCGTGGTATATATGACGATGCCACAGCCATCGATGCTTATATTACTTACAAAATAAATAAAGCCAGTGAAACTACTGATTTAACTGAAGCAAGAGCAAAAAAAGAGGATAAATTAGCCCAGATAAAAGATATTGAGTTAAAAAAACTCAAAAAAGAAGTTATTAGTATTGACGCGTTAGAAAAAGAGCTAAGCGATATTGCTTCCACTCTTTCAAATAGGCTTTATAACCTTTCAAACCGCATAAAATTAAAAGTTGAAATATCAAAAGAGCAAGAAGATGCGATAAATGAACAGATAGAAGAGACGCTAATAGAATTAAAAGATGCAAAAATTTATAAAAACTATTGTATGCCATAAAAGGAAATATTTATTTTTTATAAAATGGCTAAATGCAGATAAAAGAGAGAATAAAGTTAATTGATGATGCGATTGATAATATCTTAACCAATCTAAATAATGGCATTGAGATAAAAAGTTATCAAATAGACAATATCCGTGTTGAAAAGCGATCAGCGTTTGATCTGATTACTGAGCTTAGAAAAATGAGATCATTTTTAGCAGCTGATATGAATAAAAAAGCAGGAATAACCTACGTTTTTGGAGGTAGAGTGTAAATGCTTAATTTTTTTAAGAAAAAAACGCAAAGTGCTCCAAAAAGAAAGAATTTAAGATTTTTTAGATGGCAAAGCCTAAATCCAAATGAAGCAAATCTAGGTGAAATTTTAGCATTAGCTCAAAACACTGATCCTGATCTTGCAAATGCGAGATTAAGAAACCAAGCAAGAAGCCTAAGCGTCAATAACTCTCTTACAAATGGCTTTTTTGACATGCTTACAAGTGAAATTTTAGGCGAAAAAGGAATTACATTAAGCATTACCTCTGGGAAAAATGCGGTAGATAAAAAAGTAGAGTGGTTATTTAATTCATGGTGTAAAGAGTGTTGCCCTTATGGCGTTTATGACTTTTTAGACATTGAAGAGATGGCGTTAATTAGCTTTTTTAGAGATGGAGAGGCTTTTATTCATCTAATTAAAAACGGAAAAAATTTAAAGATAGAACTACTTGATGCTGCCTTTATTGACAATAATTACAATGATATAAACTCAAACATAAAATGTGGCATTGAAAGAGAAGAAAATAGCTTAAAGCCTAAATTTTACTATTTTAGAAAAAATAGCGATAGTTTAAATGCTACAAACGCAGAGGTTATAAAGATACCAGCAAGCGATATTTTACACATTAAAAAATCTCTTATCCCAACACAAAGACGTGGGATTAGCAAATTAGCCAGTGCTGTGCTTGATATTAATCAAAAGGATAAATTCTTAAAAGCAGAACGTGATAGAGCAAGACTTGCAAGTGAGCTTACAGCATTTATCTCAAAAAAAGAAAATAGTGGAGCTTTGCCTTTTGAAATTAGTGAAGATGAAAACCACACTGAGATTAGACAAGCTGATGTTGGAAAGATTGCTTATTTAAACGAAAACGAAGAGATTAAATTTGTTGAGGCTCATGCAGTTGATAACATAACTGAGTATTTAAAGATGACTGATCGAGAAGTGGCTCGCTCATTAGGTGTTAGTTATGCGACTTTAACTGGAGATTTAAAAGAGGTAAATTATTCAAGCATCCGTCAAGGTGTGACAAGCGAAAGAAGAAGCTTTAGACGGTTACAAGGCTTTTTAAAACGTAAATTTCATGAGCCTATTTTTAAAGAGTGGCTAAAAACTGCTTTAATAAACAATCAAATAACAAGTTACGAATATAACGCTGTTTTAGACAATTTTAGCTTTAAACCGCAAGGATGGGAATATATAGATCCAACAAAAGAAGTTAATGCAAATAAAATAAGTATTGAAAGTGGGTTTAAAACCATTAGCGAAGTACTAAGAGAAAAAGGCATAGATATAGATGATTTTTTAAAAGATATAGAAAACGATAAACAGATAATCAAAAAAATAAGTGAGATTAACACACTAAAGGTAAAAAATGAAAATCAATGAATTAAAAGGCAATATCTTTTTTAATGCGCAAAAAGGTGGCGTTGATGAGGAAAACTTAACAGTTAGCTTTATTGCCCTTAGTAAAAATAATATGCATAAGCGTGAATTTTTTGGAGAGCAATATTATTTAAGCGTTGATACTTCAACGATGAAATTTAATGCAGATACCCTTTATCTTGATCATGATGTTAGTTTTGAAAATGCAATTGGAAAAATAATTGATTTAAAAAACGAAGATGGCAATTATAAAGTAAAAGTGCAATTTTTCCCAGAAGTGCAAGCTAGCTATCAAGCATATTTAAGATTTAAAAATGGACTTAGTCAAAGCGTTAGTGTTGGGATGTGTGATTACGAGATAAAAGAGATAGAAAAGATAGATGGTTTAAGTCATTATGAGATAAGCGGAGGCGAAATTTATGAGCTTAGTGCCGTATGGCAAGGAGCTGATAAAAATGCAAAGATAAGTAGTTTTAAAAAACAAACAAAGGAGTATAAAAAAATGGAAGAGACTAAGGTGCAAGAGCAAGATCAAAAAGTAGTTGAGCTTGAAAATAGAGCTAATGAAAATAAGCAAATCATAGAATTAGCAAAGATTTTAAATGAAAGCGAAAAAGGGCTAGAAGCGATAGAGCAAGGCATTAGTTTTAACGCTTTTAGCAAACAAATGGCTGAACTTTCAAAATCAAAACAATATGAGAGCATAAACATAGCTCCGAAAAAAGAGACTAAAAAAGAATTTAGCCTAGCAAATGTTTTAAAATCAAGCGTAGGATTAAAAGCAGACCTTGGTTATGAAAATAATTTTATAGGCGATAATGGCAGATATGCACTACCAAACGAATTTTACGCAAAATTTGCTAGTGTAAAAACAAGTGATGCTTTAAGCATTGTAGATCGCGCATATAGAAGCGATTTGTTAGTAGAAGCTTTAAAGCAAGATAGTGCTCTTTTAAATAAAGTAACGTGGCTACAAGGGCTAACTCAAGAGATAGAGATACCAAGAGATAACTCAACTTTTGAAGCTTATTTTGTAAATGAGGGCGATCAAGCACAAGAGCAAAGCTTGAGCTTTGATACATTAAAACTAACGCCTCACACCCTATCAACTCGTATAGCCATTACAAGAAAGATGCTATTAATGAGCGCTATTGATCTTGAAGCTTATATTTACACACGTTTTAAAGATGCAATTAGAAGCAAGATAGAAGATCAAATCATTCATGGACAAACGGTTGTAAATGGGCTATATCATACTGCAGGCGTTCAAACTTTTGATGATTATTTAAAAGCACCTGATTTAACAAAAACATTAAATTTTAGCACCTTGCTTGATAAAGAGAAGATCGATACACAAAAAGCTATATTTTTTGCAAATGGTGCAAGCTTAAATAAACTAAGAGCAATATCAAGAGAGACAGGCACTGAAAGAAAACTGCTAGAGGGCGATGACTTACAAGGTTTTAGTGCATATAAATGTAATAAATTTGGCGACAATGAGATAATTTTTGGCGACTTTTCACAACTTTATATCGCAACCTTTGGTAGTTTAGAATTTATCCCAAGACAAGTAGCAGGCGGAACGATAGAGATTGAGGTATTTTTAGAAGTAGATGCAAAGGTTGCACGTGAAAAAGCCTTTGTAGTTTCAAAAGATGCGTAAAGGATAGGCTATGAGATATGAAGTTCTTTATGATTGCGTGGTGGCAAATCGTCACGCAAAAAAAGGCGAGGTTTTAAACCTTGAAGGCTTTGATAAAAATTATATTGCTAGGCTTTTGACGCTAAATGCGGTAAGAGAAATCGAAAATGACGCTAAAACGGCGGATGACGAAGTCTTAGAGGCAAAGAAGATCGGTAAAAAGAAGTGAAAGATATAATTAATCTCGCCACAGCTGACATCGGATCGATTTTTGGATGTGGCGGCTTTAAATTTATATTTGAAAACGGCAAAGAGGCGAGTGGAATGTTAAACAAAACAACGCCTATTTTTTATGACAATGGTGCTACTGGATCAGTTGTGACTGCTCTTATAAAAGCAGATGAAAGCATAAATGTAAAAGATAAGTTAATGGTTGATGGCTTAAGCTATGAGATAACAAAGATAGAAAAAGAGAGCCAAATTTTAAATAGGCTCTTTTTAAGAGAGCTATGATGATAACGTCAATAGATAAAGTAGATAGGCAGGATGATTTTTATCCAAGCTCATTTAGAGAAGATATTATAAAAGATTTAAATGAAACTTTAAAAACGCTTGCTCCTTGCTTTATCCAAGATGATTACACATATGAAGATAGATCTTTACCAGTCATCATCATTAGTGATGGAAATGATGATATTACGTTAAAGGGCGAAGCTTTATCGCATGAACTTAATGTAAGCATTGATCTAATCGATAAAAAAATAGATGCAAAACTAATAAAAGAAGCTTTGTTAAAACTAAGTAATTTTAAGTCTAGTTTTGCAAATTGCACTCTAGTTTCAATAAACCGAGAATTTGAAGCAGGAGAGCGCAATGTCATAAGAACAAGAGTTGAGCTTAAATTTCTTTATTTTACTAATCTTTGGAGTTATTAAATGGTTTTTGTGGGAAATATTTGTGAAGTTTGTGATAACAAAGGTTTAGTGAAAGTAAATTATCAAGGGACGATAAGTAAATTTATACCTTATTTGGCTATTGCAAATAGCTTTAAACGCAAATTTGTCCCGCCAAGAGTTAATGAGCAAGTATTAATGTTTCAAGGCGAAAATGGTAACGCTAAATTTGCATTAGGAGCTATTTTTAGTCAAAGATGCAAAGAGCCAAGCGGCGCTTGCACAACAAAAGAAATAAGCCAGTATGAAGATGGCACAACAATAAGTTACGATACTTCAAGCTCAACACTTGAGATCACAAACCCAAAAGTGATAAATATAGTGGTGCAAAACGATATAAATATAACTTGCAAAAACGCAAATTTAACAGCACAAAAAACCACTATTAAAAGCCCAAATGTGCAAATTTTAGGCAACACAAATATACAAGGAGCTATCACCACCTCAGGAGATAGCGGCGGAAGTGGCGAATTTAGTATAAATGGCAATCTAAAAATAAGCGGAAATATGAAAGTTGGCTCAAACCTAAATGTAGGCGGAAGTATCACAGATGCAAGAGGTAATCTAACAAATCACACAAACAACGGATATACAAGAGATTAATAAAAAAGGATAGAAAAATGTCAAGCAAATATGGAATAAATGTTGAGCTTTACAATGGCTCTTTAAATGGTTACGACATCGACAATAAGCGTCCTATCGCTATCGTTGGCGATGATAGTAAGCTTGAGGCTGGGCTGCATGTATTTAGCACAGTAAAAGATGCATTAAAGGCAGTTGGAAGCGGAACGTTAAAAAATGCTTTAACTGATTTAGATGCAACTTCACTTCATACGCAAGTTATTTTAAGCTCTTTTAAACCCAGTATAGATGCAAATGCTGATACTAAAAATAGTGAGAATTTACAGAGTTGTTTAACTGCCATTGATGCGCTAAAAAAGGCTGAAGCCGAAGTAATGTTAAAGCCTAAATTTATCTTAGCTCCTGAATATAACAACGCAGGAGTTTATGAGAAATTAAAACAATTAGGCGAGCACTTAAGGGCGGTTTATGCGATCGAAGTTGATGCAGAAAATGAGACGCAAGCAAAGCAAAAGATAAATGAGCTTCAATATAAAACTGCTATTTGCTCTTACCAAAAAGTATTAAGGATTGATAACGTTGTCAGGCCTGCAAGCGTCTTTTTAATAGCGCTTTATGCAAAAGTTATGGCAGAGACTGAATATGGATTTTCGCAAACTTACTCTAACCGCGTAATAGATGGCGTAATAGGCATAGTTGATAAGGTTGAGTTTATACAAGGCGTTGATTGTGAAGCTGATAGGCTAAGAGATGCTGGCATAAGCGTAATAATAAGTGATGATGGCATAAGAGCGTGGGGTGGCGAAACAAGAGATGAGGACTTTAAATCACTACACACTTATGTTATTTTTTATACCGCTATCGAAACTATTTTTAAAGCACAAAAAAGAGCCATTGATAAGCGTATGAGAGATGTGCTTAAAAACGTGGTTGATAGTTTGGAGGCTTTTTATCGTCGCTTGGTGGCAAATAATGTGGCAGTTGGCTTTAAAGTAAGCATCCCCCTTGAACTAAATGACAACCAAACAATTGCAGCAGGCAAAATTTATATACAACATGAAGTGCAAGAAATGCCATTAATTAAAAACATCACAAATAGAATTTATCGTGTTGATGCTTATTCTCAAGTGCTTATAGAAGAACTTTAAAATATAGGAGAAAAAATGCAAAATCTAACAGCGCAGGCAATAACTGGTGGAAATTTATTTATCGATGGTGTAGGTAAAATAGGCGAGCTAAAAAGTGCAGAACTACCAAAGTTTGAACACGAAACAATAGAAACAAACTCTGCAGTTGGTAAATACGAAGTGGTTTTGCCACTACTAAAACCTCTTACTTGCAAACTTGAGGTGAATAATGTAAATAGCGTTTATTTTTCAATGTTAAATACAAATATGCCACACTCTTTTTATATAAGAAAGAATTTAACCGCAACTGGTGGAGAGCAAACAAAGGTAACCGCAACATTTGCTGGTAATATAAAAGTGCTTGAAACGCCTAAGTTTGAAATGGGAAGCGAGGCTGTTTTAAGCATTGAGATAGCTTGCTTTTTTGTTAAATATGATATTGATGATAAACCAGCATTAATTTATGATGTTGAAAATATCTTTTATGTGGTTAATGGTGTTGATTTACTAGAAAAGATAAGAAAAAATATTTTATAAGAAAGGATTGTTAAAAATGGCGTTATCAAAGATAGAAAAACAAAAAGAGATATATAAATTTAGCGATGGTCAAGAAGTTACTTTATACGCTCCTACATTAGGGCAGATAAGAGCTAGCGAACGAAGTAAGGACGATACAGAGAAATTGATAAATTTGCTTATTGATATGAGTAAAGGCGAGATGGATGAGACCTTTTTAAATGATTTGCCAATATCTGAACTATCAGGATTGAGCGAAGTTGTCGCAAGGCTTAGTGGGATTAGTAGCTTAAAAAACTAAGTGAGGGTATAGCGCTTATTTGCTATACCTTAAATTTTAGTTTCAGTGATATTTTAATGCTTAATTTTGACGAATTTGTAGAATATTACGAGATAGCAAAAGGGCTAAGTAAATGACGGCAACTGCTAAAAAGCTCTTTTTTAAGGTTGATAACGTTTTTTTCTTTCAAGCTCTTTTTTGCCTACTATATAGCATATGCAAATTATTACAAATAATAGCGAAAAATACCAATAGTTGGTTGCCACATCCCACAACCCAGTTGCGAGATCCAAAAGAGATAGTGATAAAAAAAATAAAAAAATTATAGAAAAAATAAAAGTAATTGCAATGATAATATCAGCAAACATTTAAACAAAGCTCCTAAGAAAGGTTAAAAATGGCTAACGCGTCTTTAGTTTTTGACATCGATCTATCTGCTTTAAATAAGGCCTTAGACGCTGTTAATGGTAGCGCAAATAAAATAAAAGACAATTTAAATAAAGCTTTTAATAGTGTTAAAGATAGCTATCAAACTGGTCTTAAATTAAATTTGCCAAAAGCACAACTTGATGAGGTAAAAAACAAACTCAAAGAAGCAACAAAGGCAAAAGTAAAATTAGATATTGACGAAGCTACAGCAAAGATAGATAAGATGAAGCTAAAAATTGTAGCAGCAGTTGGAGCTTTAGCTGTGCTTAGAGCTCCAGTTAAAACGGCTATCGACTTTGAAAAAGCGATGGTAGATGTAAAAAAGGTTACTAATTTTTCAGCTGATGAATTCAAACATTTTTCAAATGAGATAATCGCCTTAACAAGAGAAGTGCCAAAGAGTATGAATGAGCTAGCTAGTATCTCATTTGAGGGAGCAAAGCTTGGCATAGCTCAAGAGCAACTACTAGATTACACAAAATTAGTTGCACAAATGGCAAATGCTTTTGAGATGAGCACATCAGAGGCTGGAAGCAACATTGCAAATTTAAAAAATGTCTTTAAATTAAAAGACATAAAAGAAGTAGAAAAATTAGGCGATTATATTAACTATATCGCAGATACTTCAAATACTAGCGTTCCCAAGGTAATAAGCGTTTTAAATGATGTTGGTGCGGCTGGTGAAATGCTAAATTTAAATGCTCAAAATTTAGTAAATTTAGGTGGAGCGATGACAAGCTTATCAATACCAGCAAATGAAGCATCAACATCAATGTCAAAGATATTTAGCGTTTTAGCTGGTGCAAAAAAGGCGACATCTTCAGCTAAATGGGCTTTTAAAGAGCTTGGGATAGATGTTGAAGATATGCAAAGTGCCTTTGAAAAAGATGGCGAGGGAACGCTTATTAAATTTTTAGAAAAACTAAAAGGGTTAGATAGGTTTAAAAGAGCTGAAATTATTAAAGCACTTTTTGGGCAAGAACATATAAACAATGTTTCAACGCTAGTTAAAGGGCTTGATGAATACAAAGAAAATGTTAAAAAGGCTGCTGATAAAACAGCATATCTTGGTGGCATCCAAAGAGAGGATGCAAGGCAAAAAGAGACGCTAGCTTATCAAATAGAGATATTAAAAAACAACTTTGCAGAGTTAGGGCAAAAGATAGGCGTTGTATTCTTGCCATTTTTAAAACAAGCATCAAATGCCATAAGTAAATTAACAAATTTTATATCATCAGCAGCTACAAAATTTCCAAACTTTACTCTTTGCGTAGGTGGTGCAATTGGCGCTTTAACCTCTCTTTACTCTATCGTTATGGCTTTTAAGATATTTAAAACCTTTGGCTCTATTATTTTTGGTGGATTAAGACTGGCTATATTAAGCACAGGTCTATCTTGTGTTAGTGCAACTGGCAGTATAAAAGGCTGTATCGCTGCTTTATCACTTCAAAACATATGGGCTAAGCTCACAACTGCATCAATGGCTTTATATAAAGCAATGATAGTTGGAGTTAAATTTACACTAATGGCCTTAAATGGTATTTTTAAAGCTGTCGCAGTTGGAGCAAGATTAATGACAGCAGCGCTGATTAGTTCAGGCATTGGAGCCATTATTGTAGCTATTGGAGCAGCGATTGCGTTGGTTTATTATTATTGGGATGATTTAGTTAGCTATTTTAAAAGAGCATGTGCCTTTTTAGCTCCTATCTTTAAAAATATTGGCGAAGTGATAAAAAATAGCTTTGATCAAGCAGTAAAATGGGTCACTGGTATTTTTACTAAATTCTTTAATTGGATAGATGAAAAGATAAAAAGCATAACAGAGATTTTTACTAATATAAAAAAGGGCTTTGATGATGTGACAAAGGGGGCAAAAGACGCACTAGGTATAGGAGATGGCAAAGAAAAAAATTGGTATAACCCCTTTTCTTGGTTTAACGATGAAAAACAAGATACTAAAGGCGATGTTAAAGAGTTAAAAGATAGCAAAAATACAAAAAGTCAGGTGGTAAATGATAATAAGACAGTAAATGTCTATATGCAAAATTCATCTGCAACACCTGAAAATGTAGCAAAAGCAGTGGAAAATAGCTCATATAGGTTTAAGGACAGCGACTAATGATAATAAGCATAGATAAATATATCTTTAAAGTAACAAATAACATAAGCGGTCTAAGTAAAATTCTAAGTGTAAATTTAGAAAAAACACAAACCATATCAAGACCTTTTTATTCTCATATAGGTGGCTACGAGCAGACGCTTAGTTTTGAGGCTAAGATATTGTTGCCTGATTTGATAGATTTTATCGGCTTTGAAGAGCTTGTAAAAGAGGCAAGAGTGGTTAAAATATCAAGCTTTGATCTGTGTTTTAACAAAGATTTTTTTATAACCGAAGTAGTTACAAGTATAGATACATTTATAAAGAGTGAGTTTAATGGCGTGATGTATTACACCAAAACGCTAAATATAAGTGGAGTTATCTTAAATGGATAAAAATGCTATTTTAAAAGATACAGCAAATGCGTTAAATAGGGTTTTAACAAAGATAAAAAAAGAGCAAAGAGAGTTGATTTTAAAAAATGTTGCTGTAAAAGAGAAGTATTTAACCAAAAAAAGATTAAAAGAGTATAGAGCAAGAAGTACAAATTTACGCATAAAAATAACAGCAACAAATAAGCAGATAACACCTTTTATGTTAGAAAATGCTGTAAGACCATATAACAAGGGTTATGGCGAACAAAAAAATAGACATGGCGGAAAATTCTTTATCTCTAGCAAGGCCAAGGGCGTAAATGGCTTTAGTATAGGCAGTGGGAATTTAAGAAGGAAAGATTATTTTTATATTAAAAAAGTGACAAATCTTGATGTTTTGGCATTGAGTTTTAGTGAGAAGTTGCAAGAAAGAGCTGTGGGATTATTAAATATGGAGTTAAAAAGATGAATAAATATATGGCAAAAGATAATGATAAGCTAGATATGATATGTTTTAAAAATTATGGCTCATTGGATCAAGACACTTATAGTAATTTTTTAAGAGAAAATGAGCACTTATTGACAAAATTTTTTCTATCTGCGGGGGATATTGTAAATTTACCTGATATTGAGCCTAAGATCAAAAAAGAGCGTTATTTATGGGAATAAATTTTATAAAGCCAAAGGTTAAAATCCTTTATAACGGTGTTGATAAGACGCGTTTAATGACATGGCACAATATAAAAATAGAAGATAATGAGGGGGATGAGGCAGATAAATTAAATATAAATTTAGTGTGGAGCAATGCCAAACCAAGAGTAAAAGATGAGATAAAAATTTATGTAAATGATAATTTCTTAGGTTCTTTCATCATAGTATCGTTGAAGTATGAGTATAAAAGAAGTGTCGAGATAGAAGCTATTTCAGCTGATTTTACAAAAGATTTTAAAACCAAAAAAAATAGAACATTTTTAAACACAACTTATGCAAATATCATCAAGCAACTTGCACGCGAGAACTCTTATAATTATAAAATAGATTTTATAAGAAGCGATGAGATAGTAACGCTAGAGCAGCACGATCAAAGCGATGTCGCTTTTTTAGATAAGATGGCGAAGGATTTAAATTTAAGTTTTAGCATAAAAAACAACACTTTAATATTCTTTGATAGAGATAAACAAAGCAACCGAATAACATATAGCTATCATGCCAATAACGCGATTAGTTTTAATTGGGAAGAAAAAGAGACTATAAAATATAATAGTTGTGAAGTAACATGGCATAACACAAAAAGCGGAATGGATGAAGTAGTAAGGGTTGGGCAAAAAGAGCCAGTGTTAAAAATAACATCTATGCAAGATAGCAAAGATAGGGCTTTAATGCTAGCAAACACAAAACTGCAAAATCAACAAAATGAAGAGCAAAGTGCAAATTTAAAGATATTAGGCGAGCCATTTTTTGCAGGTGGATTTTTACTGCTTAGCGTAGATGAA
Organism: Campylobacter concisus; assembly: GCA_963516555.1. GTDB lineage: Bacteria > Campylobacterota > Campylobacteria > Campylobacterales > Campylobacteraceae > Campylobacter_A > Campylobacter_A concisus_BA. The sequence goes on from CAUQCU010000004.1 coordinate 33,647, forward strand.
AAAGACGAGCCTTTTAAATTTATCATAAAAAAGATCACTCACGAGATAAACACCTCTTGGCAATCAAGCTTAGAATTATTTTAATGTATGCCATAAAAATAGAGTATTGTTTAAAATAAAATGGAGTTATGAGATATGAAATAAGCATAGACGAGAACATAAGACGTATTTTTTTAACTTCGAAGCTGACAAAGACTTTACGCCCTAATTTTGGGCTAAGTAGATATATCGACAAATCCTTTAACCTTGTTGTTTTAAATGAAATAAAAAGTGAAATAATAGAGCAAATAGAACTTTTTGAGCCACGCATAATGCTTAAAAGTATAGATTTTAATGGCGTGGTTAATGGCAAGCTTGATATAAATTTAATCTATGAAGTAAAGGCATCAGCTCTTAGCAAGAGCCTAAGGCTAAAAATATGAAAGTGCCAAATTTTATAAAACCACTCGATATAGACAAAGAGCGAGAAGCTATCATAAGCGAGTTTAAAACAAAGAGCGGAAAACTAGACTATATCCCACTAATAGGGGATGATTATATGACGCTTATTGATATATTTTTATTTAAGCTTAACAACTTTATCGAGCTTACAAACGTCAAAATTTCTCAAAACTACCTACTTTTTAGCAAAGGCGAGTATCTCGATGAGCTTGTAAAACTAATCGGCATAAAGCGGAATGAAGAGATAAAGCCGATCGCAAAGATCGAAATAAAAGTAAATAGCTCAACCTTTCTAAGCAAAGGCACTAAATTTACGGACACCAAAGGGCATTTTGCATATCTGCTAAAAGATATATACGTAAGTGACACGGCGATAGTTGAGATCGAAGCGGCAGACTATTTTAAAGAGCCTTACGAAACTACGACACTTGAAATACCAAACATCTATATAACCGAGATAAACATAAAAGAGCCTTTTAGTGGCTTTAAGGCGCGCGAGAGCGATGACGAGTTGAGGGATAGATTTTTGTTAGCACTTCATCGCTTTAGCACTGCAGGCAGTGAAAAAGCCTATCTTTTTCACGTCTTAAGCGTCGAAGGCATAAGCAAAGCAAATGTATATCAGCTAAGTGCTGGCGTCGTGCAAGTAGTCTATTTATCCAAATTTAGCGAGCAAATCGCTAAAGAAAAGATCAAAGAGGCGCTAAAAGACAAAATCCCACTAACCGATGATGTACGCATAAAAGAGGCAAATAAAGTTAGTCTTGATCTAGTTATCGAGATCGCACCAAAACAAAATTTTATGTTTAATGAAATTTTGGCAAATGCAGACCTAAGAATAAAAGAGTTTTTTAGCACACTAAAGATCAACGAGACGCCACACATCTCGCAGATCATTGAAGTGGCTTTTGATGAAAATACGGCATCCGTTGAGGTAAAAACGCCAATCCCAGCAGCCGATCGAGATAGCATTATTGTTTTAAATTCACTTCAAATAAACAAGGCTAATCATGCTTGATTTAAGAGCCTATAACGATGCACTTTTTAGGGTTGATGAAGTCTTTGCGCCAAAAATGGATGAGTATTTAGCCTTTGATGAGCGATTTTTTTATAACCAAACCAATGTAAATAGAGCGTATTTGGCTCATCAATTTGATACCGAGCCTAAAAGCCTAAGTATAGAGGAGACAAAAAAGCTACTAAAAGCACCGCTAAAAACCTACTTTTTTGAGGGGACAAGCGAGAGTTTAGAAACTGGGCTGAAGGCATATTATAGTGGCGCAAGTACAAAGCAGTGGAGCGAATACGGCGGCGAGCCTTATCATTTTAAGCTTATTTTGGACGCAAACAAAGGGCTAAGCAAGGAACAAGTAGCAAAGACCGATAAGCTAATCAAAACATATAAAAACGTGCGTAGCGTATATGACGGCGCAAATATCAAAGTAGGTATCAAAGCAGATGTGAAAGCCTACTCTTACGCAATAAGTGGCGAAAATGTCAGCGTATATCCTTACGTAATATCAAATATAAGCCAAAGAGCAAGCTTTAAAGTGGGAGCTACTACGCAGATCAACGAGACAATAAGCATACCAATCGATGCAATAAGAGTTTTAACAAGATAAAGGACGGATAAATGAAGCAATACACACTTTTAACAGCTAGTGGCATAAACAAACTTTTAAAAACTGCTAGCGACGGATCAAAGATAGCGTTAAAAGAGATCGTAGTAAGTGATTTTGAAGGAGAGCTAAGCGAGCAGACCACATCAATACCAAATGAGAAGTATAGGGGCGCAATAAACGCCGTAACGATAGACGAAAACGATAATAACATCCTCGACGTCGATGCCATCATACCGCCTGAAGTTGGCGGATTTTATATAAAAACGGCTGGCATATACTGTGATGATGGCTCACTCTTTGCGGTGGCAAGGCTTGCAGATACCTATAAGCCACTTTTAAACGAGGGATCAAGTAAAGATATAACGCTAAATTTTAAACTTCAAATCGCAAACGCGAGTGAGAGCGTTGTATTAAAAGTCGATAATAACGTAGTGCTTGCCACAAGAAAGTGGAGCGACGCCACATTTTTAAAAAAGATCGATGCATACACCAAACAAGAAAGCAATAGTAAATTCCTAAAAATAGGTGACTATGGCTTAGGTGGGCTAGATAATATGCCTATTTTGCAAAACATTGATGATACCACTACCCCTACTGGCTTTTATCGCACGGTTGAAAACCAGACTACAGGCACATTTCCAAAGCCTTACGGAGGCTCGAAACACGCTCACGTTATAGTAGAGCGCGTAGATGCAAACTGGATCAAACAGACAATAGTTCAAATATCTCAGGACGGAACGAAACCGATATTTTATCGCACGAATAATCTTAACCGTGGCTGGCATCCATGGAAAGAGGTAGTTACTGCCGATGTAAACGGAGACTTTGCAGGAAGATGGATAACAGCAGATCATTTTCTAATGAGAACAAAGGCTCAAGACAATATTCTTGATGTAAATAGCGAGATATGTTTTCGAAATGCACAAGCAAGCGAAAATAGTCCGTCTCACATGAGATTTGCAACGCTAGCAAAGTTCAAGGAGGCACTAGGACTTTCAAGAGGCAGTGTAGGTGCAAGTGGCTGGGTTGGGCTGCCAATGGGGCTTATACTCCAATGGGGGCAAATTCAAAATATAGGTGCAGGAGAAGGAAGAGAGATAATGTTCCCTATAGTTTTTCCAAACTGGGCACTATCGGTAGTGGCAACGCCTGGGCTACCAAGTCCAAACAACGCTATCACTTCCGTGCAGATTAATGGATTTTTCAAGGAAAAATTCACTATTCAAAATACCGATACAGATAGTGCATATCCTGCACACTGGATTGCAATAGGATATTAAAAGGAGAAACTATGAAATACGCTCATTACGATGAAAAAGAAAAAACACTGCTAGGTTACTATGACGACGAAATCCACGATGCTATTCCAACGCCTAATATTGAAATCTCGGACGAGGACTGGCTAAGAGCTTTAAACGAAAATGCAAATAGCGTAGACGTAAAAAATCAAAAGCTCGCGAGAATAGAAGTCGAGCAAGAAATCGACAAAAAGGCGCACGAACTAGCCGAGCTTGAAGCGGATATAAAAGAATGCGAGGATGATATAAGACATGCTCTAATCATAGGCAATGATAAAGTTTTAGAAAATCTAAGAAATGAGTATAAAAGCCTTTTAGCAGAGCGTGAGAAGCTACAAGAACAAGAATAAAAAGGAGTAGATATGGCAAGAGTAAAAAGGTGTGAAATCTGTGCATCAAAACTTGATAGAAATGGTAACTGCACTTGGGAGGGTTGCCCTAAGTGCCCTAAGTATAAAGTAGAGGTAAAAGATGAGACTAACCCAAAAGCAAAAACTCCAAATTCTTAAAAACGTAGCTATCGAGATACCGATCGAGATACTGCATTTTATCGTAGTACCTATCGCTCTGCTAGCCTGCGACGAGAAAAGCGAAAATCTACCTAAGTGGGCTGCTTGGTTTGATGAGAACGACTACGGCATAAACGGAGACGACGGCTGGAAAAACGAGCATTTCCCAAACGGCAAAAATAAAACTTATTGGGCTAGGCTTTGTTGGCTCTATCGTAATAGGATAGGAAACTTTAGTGCGAAGTATCTAGGTGTCAAAGTTGAAGATATAGATGCAAGCAGTGTAGAAAGTGTAGGCGATACTCTAGCTACAGAAAACAAAGGAGCAAAAAGCACTCAGTGCCTAGTGACTTGTAGGCTTAAAGATGGACGTGAGCGCTTTGGTTATTACAAAGAAATAAGATATGGCAAATCTAAGTTTTATTGTCGCATTTATCTAGGCTGGAAGCTTATGGATATTTGTGGAATGAATGAAGAGAACAAAAGCACATATCTTGAAGCGGACGATAAAAAGGTGCTTAAAAGTGTCTGGGCTATTAATCCATTTAAGAGGGTGCGAAATGAGCGATAAATTTTATATAGGGGCTATCTTGTTTTTGAGCTTTGTCGTTGGCGTGCTTTACTGGCTAAACAACAACGCAGCGGGAAAAATCGACGAGCTAACCAGAAAGATAGCGCAAAAAGAGTCAAATAACGCAGTAATGAAAGCCGATCTTGACACTTGTAAAGCAAAGATAGAGCTTGTAAATGTAAGCCTAAAAGCCCTAAGTGTGCCAAAACAAGACGAAGCTAAGATAAAAGAGCGTGTTATAACTAGGGTTGAACGTGTGGCAGTGCCTATCAAGGACGCCGCATGCGAGGAAAAGCTAAATTTTTATGAAAGGCTACTCAATGAAGCTAATAGTAAGTAGTCTAATCTTGGCGTTTTGCTTAGCTGGTTGTGGTGCAAAGCCTGAAGTGATCGTAAAAACGCAATATCAAGATGTATATGTGCCTATTGCGTGCATAAAAGAGATGCCAATAAAGCCAAAATTTAGCCCTGAAAATTTAGAAAGTGCAAAGGAGCTAATGGGCTACTTTTTAACATGCGAGGAACTTTTAAAAGGGTGTATAAATGGAAGCGATCATAAAAAAGACTAAGAAATTTTGGCTAAATAGAATGGTTGTTTTTGAGCTAATACTATCCATTATCATAATGTATATTTTCACATTTAAATACTAAGAGAGGCGGAGGTAATGGAGGACTTACTAAATAAGGCAGGTTTTTATTTTTGGGTTGCCGTTGTGGGATTTGTCGGCGGAGTGCTAAGCCTTGAAAATGATAGCCACAAGCCACTACACAGCGGCAAAGCCATAATAAATTCAATTATAAGTGCGATAAGCTCGATGTTTATATGCTGGATTTTTTACGAAGTCACATTTTATTTTACGAAAGAGAACCGCTTTAGTCTCGCAGTTGGTGGCTTTTTCGCGTGGCGTGGTACTGCGTGGATAAGTGCCATAGTCGATAAAGCGATCGATAAAAAAATAGAGAGCTTTGGGGGCGGCTATGATGATTTTTCGCAAAAACCGCCAAGAGATATAAATTTTTAAAGGATAAAAAAAATGAAAAACTTTACTAACGCATTTTATACATTAATGAGTTTAGAATTTAACAGCCCTGAAAATGCCCTACATAAAAACCCAACAGAAAATGGACTAACTTTTATGGGTATCTATGAAGCGGCAAACCCAAGCTGGCAAGGCTGGGGGCAAGTTAGGGCAGCTATCAACGCATACGGTGATCTTGAAAAGGCAAGCGTAGCCCTATACAATGATGACGCCTTAGTTGAGCTTGTGGGTAAATTTTACAAGACTAACTACTGGGACGCCATGAGGCTTGATGAGATAAATAGCTACCAAAAGCAGGCGGAAATGTTTATATTTGGCGTAAATGCTGGGTGCAAAAACGCCATTAAAGCAGCCCAAAAGGTTGTAGGCGTTACAATGGACGGCATTTTAGGCGCTAATACTCTAGCCGCGATAAATGCATACAATGAAGTGAGCTTTGATAAAGACTACGACCGAGCAGAAATAGCATATTATAAGGCTATTATTTCAGCTAACCCAACTTTGGCTAGATATGAAAGAGGCTGGATTAATAGAGCCGAAAAAGTATAGAAAATATCTTTTTTGCTGACCTTTTAGCTGACTAATATTTTTAAAATGGCGTCTATTACGTAGCAAGAGTTGATTTTTCAAATCCCTCTCTGTCCGCCAC
>CAUQCU010000005.1:0-37002 GCA_963516555.1 Campylobacter concisus
TTAGCGCGATGATATATGGCGTGGCTATGAAATTTGGCGTAGTTTTGCCGTAAGCCAAGCTAGCTATCTTGCTGGCTCTTTTTAAATTTAGCCTTCTCTGCTCTTTTTCCATTTTAAAAATTCATCCCACTCTTCTTTTGAAACTAGAACTTTGTCGCTAAAATTTTTCTCATCCCTGCTGAGAAATTTATCTTTGTCGTGATTTTTTCTAAAGACGAACATATTATAAAGTGAAAATCTAAGCTCTTCAAAAAGGCTTAAATTTTTGACATTTTCAGGGGTTATCTCATTGCCATTTTTGTCACGTCCTTTGCCACCTAAAAATAGTAGATAAAGAAATGGGGTCATGAAGTTAAATCTTAAAAGAAGCGCCCAAAAGCAGTTTAAAAAGCCGTGATTGTATTTAATGCAAGAATAAAAGCCAAAAATAGCGTAAAGAGCTATTATAAAAAGCATAGTATAAAATATGTAAGATAGCACATCATCATTTGAAACCCCTAAATACTTGCATACTTCACAAAAGATAGCTACAAAGGTGGGAAATATCACGAGTGGAAAAATGAGATGCAGTCCAACTAGATCAAATTTACTCAGATAGACTTTTATATTTCGCCTACCAGCAGAAAAGATAGCAATAATAGGCAATAAAATGAGAATCAAAGCGATTAAACCCATATATAAAAACAAGTAAATATCATCAATCATTTCATACTCTTTTTAAATTTTTACTTGCATCTATTATATAAAATCATTCACTTTTCTTGCGGTATTTTTCACCACATAAGCAGACTTCTCCTTATCAAAAATTTTTCTAACAGCAACAAAGCTATATAAAGAAAATCTGAATTGATCGAAAAGGTTTAAAGTTTTCATATTTTCAGTGGTTATCTCTTTGTCTTTTTTATCATGACTTTTTCCACCCAAAAAAATCACATAAATAAGCGAGAGAAATACAATGCCTTGAAATCTTAACAACAATGCTATTATGCAGTTTATAGGATCGCAATTATACTTAATACAAACCCAAATACTATAGATGATATAAAAAATAATCAAAGACAATATTATTAGAAAACCAACTACAATTTTCGTATCAGTATTAATATCAAGAAAAGACGCAACGATATTTATAAACGAATCAAACGTAAGAGGAAATATAATAAATGGAAAAATTAAATGTATACCCAAAAGATCAAATTTATTAGCATAAACCTTAATATTTCTCCGACCAACTAAAATGAGTGAGAAAAAAATCGCTACAAAAAAAAGTATGATCACAACCAAACTAAAGAAAGAATTTACAGCGTAATTATCAGGACCCAAATACATAGCTAAACCTTTAGCAACGATATTTTAACAGAAAATATAAACTGATCTGCCAAGCTAAATTTGACATATTTTTAAACGTTATTCCACTACTATTTTCACGATTACTACATATAAGAAACAAAAAATATAAAACTAATAACTATCAATACAAAACAATAAAATCTAAGAAATAACGCTAAAATCCAATGCCAATAACCAAAATTATACTGAATGCAAACACATAAACTATAGAAAATATAAAATACAAAAATTCCAATAGGTATATAGACAAGAATGTTTGTAATGCCAGCATATTCTCCAGCATCAGAAAGAAGAGGAGCTAAAGAGAATAAAAACAAAATGGGCAAAATAATATTGATACCAACTATATCAAAAGTATTGGCAAAAACTTTGATATTTCGTCTCCTACAAAATAGCATTAAAAGTATCCATAACAAGAACGGAACAACAGAAAATAGTTGATACAACAAGTATATTAAAAACATACAAGCTCCTATTAAATTTTATTTCTTTTTTAGTAATGCTTAGTTTTATTAAAAAATTATTAAAATCATCTTAAATAAAATTATTATAAAAATTCAAAAATAATCCACCTATAAAAATATAATTTTACTTTTTTTACTTACGAAATAAGCTCAAAACACAAATAACAATAAGCTAATTACTTGATTTTAAATTTTTACCTGCGATTTTTGCGGTTTTCTATGCCTATCCTCTCGCTATCTTCAATCTCTGCAACATAGCTTGGATTTTTCTTTTTAGCCTCTTTGTCTAAAAAACTAATAAGCTTTGCATCGGCATTTTGGTGAGAGCAGATGAGGATTATAAAATTTATGTAGTTACTGGCTTCTTTTGGAGCGACCTGATTTTTTTTCGCTGGTATTATAAATTTCTCTCCAAAAATTTGTATAAGCTCGAAAAGCTCGTTCTTGCTTAGAGTTTTATCGCTAGCAAGCTCTTCAAGCTTTTCGATCGTGATCTCTTCTTCACCCTCAGCTTCTAGCCCTCTTGCCAAGACTTGATGATCTTTATTTTTTAGCAAAAGATAGACTAGCGCGCAAATGGCCACTATAAGCAAAAAAACAAAAAAGACTATCAAGCCTTTAAGAAGCATCTATAGCCTTGTGCAAAGAGAGCGTTTCGTAAATGCAAGAACGCTCATCGCTATCATCACTACGATGCTTATCCAGACGAAATCAGGCACTGGAAGCGGATCTCCAGCTGCGTAAGAGTGCATGCCAGCTAGATAGAAATTTACCCCAAAATAGGTCATTATGATCGACCAATAGGCAAAAAATGAGGCAACAGCAAATGCGTATTGATTATTAAGCTTTGGTATAAATCTCATGTGAAGCACCGCCGCATAGACAAGGATCGAAACTAGCGCCCAAGTCTCCTTGCTATCCCAGCCCCAGTATCTACCCCAGCTCTCATTTGCCCAGACGCCACCCAAAAAGTTTCCAAGCGTAAGTAAGCTAAGGCCAAGTATCATCGCCATCTCATTTATACGTGTCGCTTCAGTGATATTGCGTGCGATCTCTGCATTTGGCTTTTTCTTGTTTTGCAAGATGATAAGCAGCAAAGTAAATCCACCAAGCAACGCACAAAGGCCTAAAAATCCGTAACTTGCAGTTATGATAGAGACGTGGATAGTTAGCCAGTAGCTCTGAAGCACAGGCACAAGCGTCGTGATCTGCGGATCCATCCAGCTAAGGTGCGCGACAAACAGCGTAACGCCAGCTAATATAGATGTAAGCGCAAGTGCGATCGGACTGCGTTTTGCAAAGATGATGCCAGATAGACCAAGCGCCCAAGCGATATAGACCATCGACTCGTAGGCGTTACTCCAAGGGGCGTGCTCAGCGATGTACCAGCGAAGACCAAGTCCAGCTGTGTGCGCAAGAAAAGCTAGTAAATTTATAATATATACAGCTTTAACTATGCCATTTATCTGCACTTTTGGCGCTAACATCTTGACAAAAACAAATAGTAAAAGCGCAAGACCAGCCAAAAGATATATCGGCGTCAAGCGGTCAAATATTTGAAATTTATTAAATAAAATTTCTATGTCTATTTTTTTCTCACTTGGCATGACGGCAGAGCCGTATTTGTGCTGATAGGCTGAAATTTTCTCAAGCGCCGCATCCGCCTTACTCCAGTCATTATCCTTTGAGGCTGCATCAACAGCTGAAAAATACTCTCTCATCATGCCAACTACTAGCTCAGCCTCTTTTGGCGAGAAGTACATCATCGCACTAGCTGGCGAATACCAAGAATTTGACGGATCATCTTGTTTTGGGAAAATTTTGAAAATTTCACCAATAAATATCATATAAAATACATTTAGTCTCTCGTCGATCTTTATCACATCTTTGTCAAAAGTATTGCGTGAGCCTGGGTGTTTGCGGTTTGCTATCTCAGCAAATTTTGTTAGTTTATACTCGCTTCCACCATCTTTTGTCGCTTTAAAAAATTCATCAAAGCTTGCGTATCTTGCATTCTCATCGACGCCTAGCTCTTTTTTTAGCTCCTTGCTCTGACCAAGCGCGATGATCTTCTCATTTCGCCAAAAATCAGGCGTTACCATTATAGAAAGCATAGCTTGGTTTGAATTTAAACTACCTATGCTCTCGCCTCTGTGAATTTTGTTTAAAACCTCTTTACTAAGCGTATCAAATGGCTTCATTCTGCCGTCTGGACTTTGCACGATGAGTCTAGCAAGCTTGTCAGCATGCTCTTTGCTAATATGTGGCAAGAAGTCCTCAGCCTTTAGCGAGCTAAAATTTAAGCCCAAAAGTAAGACTGCTATGAGTGCAGCCACTTTTTTACCGCCTTTTGTTGATTCATTATCTATTAGTTTTGCTAGCTTTCTAAAGCGACTATTAGGGTTTATGACATTTAACAAGAAGCCAAGTCCTAGCAAAAAGTAGCCGATATATGTCGGGATCTTACCTGGGTCTTTATTGACAGAGAGGATCGTGCCTTTTTCGTCAGTATCGTATGAGCTTTGGAAAAATCTATATCCATCATAATCAAGCACGTGGTTCATATAAATTCTATAATCAAACCCGGGATCATTCGTGCCGTCTTTTACTACAACCTCACTTGAGTAGCTCATAGGAGAATTTGAGCCAGGATATCTTTTTAGCTCAAAGTCTTTTAAATAGAGGCTAAATGGGAGTTTTATCTGCTGAGCTCCCCATGAGGCGTTAAATTTCTGTCCAGCCACGGCGATACGTGAAGGCTCCATTAGGTTGTAAAATACATGCATCTCTTTACTCTCACCTTTGTAGTTTAGCTCAGCTATCAGCGCATTAAACTCACTATCCTTTGAGCTAACTAGCTTTCTTGTAGCGTGCGCTGAGACTAGCCTTGGGGCGAAATTTATATTTGAGATAGTATATAAGCTGCCTGTGCCAAATTCATTCACGCTGCCAGCTTTTAGCTCAGTTTTTGAGCTATCCGCCATAGTAAATTTTGAAAGATCAGCATTTGAAGTAACTGTGAAATTTCCATCATTTAGTCTAAAAAGAACGTATTTTTTATTTTCATCTGGTTTTGCATTAAAGATAAAGCTGATATCTCCAACCTTTGCCTCTTCTTCTTCAAGTAAAAATATCTCTTCGCTTTCGCTCTCGTTTGATACTACAAATTCTACAACAGGCTTCCCGCTATCATCATTTACAAATTTATAACTTGCATTTGGCACAAATTCTTTAAATTTTAAACTAGCCTCACCATCTGCTGTTTTTAGCTTTAGATCAAAGCCCTTCTTCACATCAGCAAGTCCCAAATGCATAGCTGAGCTGATCTCTTCGCCTTTGTCGTTAAGCGCTGTTAAATTTATATATGAAACCTTCGTACTAACAACGTTTGAAGCGGTGTTTTCACGTATATGCATATCAGCTTCAAAACCAAGGTATCTTGTGATGCCAGCACCGATTAAGATGACGATAAAACCTAAGTGAAAGATGAGAGATGGGAGTTTTTTAGGATCGATTAGGTTGTATCTAAAGATATTGAAGGCTAAATTTATACCGAGCAGTAGTTGGATGAGCGCAAACCAGCCAGCGCCATAAACATAGTACCAAGCTGCTTCAGTGCTGGTTTTGCTCTCTATTATTGTGGCGGCTCCACTAGCTACGGCAAAGATTATCATCAAAACGATAGCTGAGCCCATACTTAAAAATAATGTTTTTGGATTTAACATCTGCTTCCTTTTATTTATATTGTGGCAAAGCTACCGAAGTGAAATTTATCTTAAATAACTGCCCTGCTTTGTTTCAGTTGAAACTGGTTTATTTTCGTTTGTATCTTGATCTGCAAGTGCATCCTTGCCTTTTAGATAAGCAAGTATTGCACCTAGATCATTGTTTGAGACGATCTTAGCTTGGTTTTGCATCACGTTTTTACCGCTACCACCAAAGCTTGAGTCGCTTCTGTAAGAGATGATGCTATCTTCTATATCTTTAGCATCCATGTTTTTAAGTGGAGTTGAGCCAAATGGTCTTTTATCTGCGCTTTCACCATGGCAGCTAGCACATTGTTTATCATAAAGCTCTTTTCCTAAAGAGACGCTATATCTACCTTTTCTATCAACGCCAAATTTTAAAATTCTATTATCTTTATAGCGTCTTGGATCTTCATCGACATAGACATTTACTTTTTCATTTCTGTCATTAGCCTGCTTTTTTGCCATTTCGGCAAGCTCTTTACCAAACTCACCACGAGCCTCTATATAATAAACCTGAGAAGCTGCAAAGGCATTTGCCACCAAAAAACACGCCAAAAAAGAAATTTTGATATTTTTCATAAGTTTCCTTGAAATTTTGCTCTAAATTTAAAAATCCCGGATCAGATTACTCCGACCCGGGATTATATCATAAGTTGATTAACGAGCTATGAATTAGAATGAGTATTTAGCTTCAAATCTAAATTTGTCTTCTTTTTTCTTCACATCATCAGGTAGTTTGTGAGTTTGGAAAGAATAGAATGAGCTAAATGTTAGCTTTTTGTTGTATTGGTAAGCAAATCTTGGAACGAATTCCTCAACTTTGTCTTTTTTATCTGGGTTGCCAACACCATTTGATGTTTTTTGAGTACCTTTAACATAATCTAAACCAACTGTGAATTTATCAAATGTATATGCACTTGTTGCATAGAAGAAGTTACCTTTACCCTCTGCGTATGTCCAGTCAAATACATCTTCACCAGCAGTTATTAGACCACCTTGATCTTCAAATGTAAATGCTGATACGCCCTTATCTTGAGCTTTCCAGCCGATATAACCAGCAGCTAGATCAAGACCAAATAATGAAGTTGAAAGTTCACCAGCATAGAAGTTACCATCAGTGTAACCTAATTTAGGATTATTTTTAGCTTCTTTATCAGCTATGCTATTTGCATAGTTAAGTCTTGCACCTAAGCCAAAGTTATCAGTGATGTCAAATTTAGCTGAAACATCAGCTGCAAGCACGTCAGCTAGATTAGTTAAAGTGCCATACCATAGTTGGAAGCTAACTGGATTAAATGAACCAGCTATGCCAGCTGCATATAGGTTACCAACATCATAATCATTTAAAAGATTGGTTTTTTCATATAACTTACCATCGCTCTCAGTATCATCACCTTCAAGAGCATCAAAAGCTAAAGCTGTTAGAGTAAGGCCTTCGATATCTTGATTTACTACTTTTACGCCAGTACCGATAGCATCATCAGTAAAGTATGAACCTATCTCTTGTTTACCAGCTGTTATAGTAGTACCACCGATCTTATAGCCAAGATAGAATTGGTGAACTCTAAATGGATCAGTTGTATTTGTTTTATCTGTACCATTACCAGCAGAGCCTTGATCACTTTGAGTATTATCTCCAGAGTTATCAGTAGCATTGTATCTTAGACCGATAACGCCAAAGAAGTTATCGTCAATAGCAGCTTTAAAATTTGTCACCATTTTAAAGTTATGACCAGCTTTTGAGCCAGAGTTGGCTTTTATTTTAGAATACTCACCAGTTCTTTTATCGTTTGTATATCTATATCTTGCAAATCCTGAAAGATCTACATTTTTTATAGCTTCTTCAAGTGGAGTAGCACTTGCTACACTTGAGAATGCGCCTAAAGCAACCAAAGCGGCTAAACTAATTTTTGTTAGTTTCATTTTTTCTCCTTTTAAGGTTTTTGTGTCGACGATTATAATCAATAAATTTTAAGATGAAGCTTAAAAAATCATAAAATTTTGCATTTTTGTTACCGATCGTTTACCGATTTTGACCAAAAAGAGGTATATTTTGATAATTTAACTTTTACAAATGAGACTTTTAAAAAAGGGATAAAAAGAAAAAGGGGCCGTTGCTTTGCCCCTTAAAAGGAGTTCTAGTTTTGATTGCTGATGAAATTATATATGCTAGCAGTAAATCAACGGTAATCTAAAAAGAAATTTTCTCCTCTTTTGGTACTTCGATATTTGTTTTTATATTTTTTCTTTTAACGACTACTTCATTTTGTGGTTTTCTTATGCCATTATATGCGCCTCTAGAGCCGCCCTCTTTTATAAGAAGCATGTCTATGAGCTTATCTGCGTAAAAAGTCGCATAGACAAGATCGCCTTTATCGTAATAATATCTGTTTGCACAAAAATTTGCTTTGTTTAGTTTGTGATTTTTCACATCGCTGGCTACTATCTCGTAGCAGTATTTCGAATCTTTATAGCTGACATCTTTTATAAAGCCTTTGATGGAGCTTTTTGCAGGCGTGGTTTTAGTAGCTTGCCTTGGTTGCTTGCGGACTGGTGGATTGTCATCAAAAAATGAACATCCCAAAAACATAGTGGCTACTGCTAGAGGAAGTAAAATTTTAGCTTTCATCTTTTCTCCTTAATATAAAGAGCAAAGTATAGCTTTTAAGATTAAATAAAATTTGCGAGTTTTTAAAATTTGCGTTTTGTGCTTACATTATTATGTGTAAATTTCTTGGGAGAGCTCCCAAAAAATTTAAGCCGATACGTTTAAGACGTTACCGCCAAGCTCGGCGATCTTTTTATCGAGCGTCTCAAGCGTCTTTTCGATAGTCTTTTGTGAAATTTCAGGAAGCTCTCCACCCCAAATTTTCTTTGCATCCTCAAAGCCCTTTACCACGCCATCTCTACCAGCTTTTAGCTTCTCCACATCATCACCTGCGCCATTTAGCACAAAGCTGGCTATCCTATCAGCTGTATTTGCAATACCAAAAAAGCCATTTTCGCTAACTAGCTCGCTTGCTTCATCGCTACTTAGCTCTCCTAGAGCTTTGCCATTGTAGCCGATGCCTGCTAGATCAAGTCCAGCTAAAATGTCTGATAAATTTTCAGGTACGTTAAAGCTTAGACCGCCTTGCGCTAGTAAATTTGAGCTAGTGCTTTGAGTAATCTCTTTTTGATACTGCAAAAAGTAGCTATTTGAGATCTCTTTCGCGCTTAAATTTGAAACCTCAGGCTGCTTTTTAGAAACCTCTTTTTCATCTTTATGAAGCGAAATTTCTGATTTTACATTCTCTTTTACGCTTGAAGTGTTGTATGAGCTTACTATTTGACTGATTTGCATATTTGGCTCCTATAAGTTTATAAAAACTATATCGCCAAAAGGTGAAATTTATTTAGAGTAAAGCGGGAGAGCTCCCGCTGTGATTATTTACCAAGTGTTGCGTTTAGCATCCAGATGGCTTTTTCAAATTTAGCTATTTGATCTTGTGCGTACATCTGAGTTGTTGTGTCGCCCTCTGCAAGCTCATCAAGCTTTTTAAACTCGCCCAAAAGGTGCTTGTAATCAGCCAAAACGATCTCTAAAACTTCAGTCGGAGTGTAGCTCTCTTTTGGCTCGTGTTTTATGTGAGCGACTTTTGCTAGCTCTTCGGCCTTAACAATAGGTCTGCCACCAAGCATAAGAGCTCTCTCAGCTGCGTCATCAAAAATCTCACTCATATCCTCATAAGCTTTTTCAGTGTACTCGTGGACGCTAAAAAATTGAATACCTTTTACATTCCAGTGAAGATCGTGAAATTTGATATAAAGTGCATTTGCATCAGCCTGAATTGTGTTTAACTGTAAAATAACTTTTGACATTTTGTCTCCTTCTTTATTGTTTAAATGTGATGAAATTATATTGACTTAGAGTTAATCACTGGTTAATCAAATAATAAATTTTATTATTTAGTATAAATTTTGACTACAAAATAAATTTATCTTGTAGTCAAATGTAGAATTTAGGGATTTGTCTATTTTTTATAAGGTGTAGTTTTGTAGCCTTGCTCGATCAAACTACTCATGCCACCATCTAAATTTATAATCTTAAGATCTGTGCTATCTATCGCTGTAGCTGCTGCTGTGCTTCTTCTACCACTTCTACAAACAAGAGCGATAGGCTTTTTGATATCAACCGCTTTTGAAAGCTCATCTAAAAATGCACTCTTATTGCTTGGATCAAAAGTGATGGTCTTTGCACCAGCTATGATGCCAGTCTCTTGCCATTCAGATGGAGTTCTAATATCAACGATCTGATCATACTTTTTGATCTCATCTGGACTTATATTAACAGTTTTAACATCAGCTGACAACATGCAACAAACAGCTCCTAAAAGTAAAAATTTTTTCATCTACTCTCCTTAAATAAATTTTTGAAATGTTAGCATTGTTTTATTAAACCAAAAAACTATTTTTACATAATGGCTCAAATTTAGTCCGTTATATTATGCTCTTTTGCATATCTTAGTATATTTCGTCTAAGATCTTTTGGAAAACTATCTCTGTACATTACAGGGATAAGAGGATTTAGTTTCTTATCTAGTTTGCCAGCCTCATATAGTCTTGTTAGCTCTTCTGGTGTGTTGTAGTACGGTGCATTAGGATATCCCTCTGGTGGCGTTAATGACATCACCAAAGAGCCCAAGATGGTTGTATCTATAAAATCCTCCATTTCCCTATACTCCCATAGATCCGAAAAGCCATACTCTTCAAATTTATATTGATATGATCCCATATTTTTATTGACATACTTTACAAATTCTTCCCTTGTAGTCTCGTTTGCATCAATATCTCTTGGATCTTTTAGCCCTTTTTCATCCTCTACAATCTTCAACAATTGCTGATAAAAGGAGTCGTCTGGCATTGCTGCCACTCCATTTCTATTAAAATCCATCACAAAGTAGTTACCAACTATCTCATCAAGATAAGGTATCATGCCAAATTCGTCTAGTGGAGGATTATTAGAAAGTTTTTCAAATTCCTCTAGCTTCTTTAAATTTTTGTTAAGACCCATTTGGTATGTGGAGTATTTAAAACGATCGCCCAAATATTCTAGAGTTCTTACCTCTCCTAGTTGAGCCGCCAAGAAAAGTTTTTGAAATCTCCTTGCCTTAAATCCCTCTTGGCTACCACCTAAAAAATCACTTGGTCTTCCAAACATTCCAGCACATATAGCCCACTCTCCTTCAAAGAAATATGTCTTTGCGCTACCATGTTTAACCTTTTCATAGAGTTTCTCATACAATGGATCGTTATCTTTTTCTTCTAAGCCCATTGAACCTATGGCATCATCAGGTATGTGTATCATTGCGCATTTTAGATTGCTTCTTTTTACCAAGTATGCATATCTCTCTTTTCTAGTCTTTAAGCTCTCAAAGTAGGCTTTTTCCGATTTTGTCCAAGGTGAAATTTTAGTAGAGCTTGAAAGATAGCTTATGTCTAACCATTTTTTAAATGGCTCATAATCACTCTTTGCATCATAGTACTCTGGCTCATAATGTCTATATGGAGATGAGTTTAGTATCTGACGAGAGTCTATGACTAGTTGAGCTGCAGCTTCTGGAGCTAATTGCCTTTCATCGTTCTTTTTAGCGACTATCAAATTTGTTATTTTGCCTATTTTTACTTCCCTGCCGTTAAGTGCCATAACACTATAAGTAGTATCATGGCCTTTCCACTTAAAATATATTATTGCCGCTACTACCACAACTAGAGCCAAATTAAAAAGCATAAATTTTTTAGTAATGCTGTTATTTTTGATTTGCAAATTTTCTACATCTTCTTTTGGTTTATTTATGTAGTTTATAGATGAATGTTTTATTTTTTTTATACTTTTTTGTTTTGCCATATAAGCCTCGTTCATACTATTTTACGTGATTATATATAAAATTTAATTACTCTTTTACTGAAATTTCACTCATTTTTATTTACTTTTTCAAATTTATCGTTAGTAAGGATAAATTTATTTCCACCTGGTACATATCTTGACTCTTTTCTTGACATATAAAAGCCTCTACCTTCATCACCAAATAGCCCATATATTTTAACCTCATAGTCATATGTCGCTGTGAGTTCGATAGGCACTATATTATCGTTGTCATCAAGATAAAAAGACCAGACACCGATATCTGGCATAAATTTAGAATAATCATCTTGACCTATATAGTCTATCACTTTATCAACATATTCCTTTGATAATTTTACGGCCTTACGATAAGTTCTAAGAGTATAGTATGGTTTGCCATTTGAGAGGATTTGAGGGAGTTTTTCATTAACGAGTTTTGTATTGACAGCATATAAGCCACCACCTAAATCTTTGCCTTTTGTATTCTTTCTTAGTTCTTTTCTTTCAGCTTCTCTTTTCTCAATCTCTTTTTCAAATTTATCATTAAACACATAAACTCCGCCGTATTTCTTAGCTAATTTTCTTAACTCAGAAACACTTATATTGTTATATGTTTGATTTACAGAACAAGATATTAAAAATATGCTTGTTAGTAGTATAAGTATAATGCTGGTAAATTTCATATCTAATATCCTTTTTAAAAAGTCTTATCTTGAATATTTTATTATATTTATAGATTATTTTAAAGTGATCTGATAGTGGTTTATGTAAAAATACTTTATTTATGGTGTCCCCAACAGGGTTCGAACCTGTGGCCTCAGAATTAGGAATTCTGCGCTCTATCCAGCTGAGCTATGAGGACAAATTTGTAAGATAGTTTAAATTTTATCCAAGTAGTTAAATTTTAAAGGGCAGATCGCTCTGCCCTATTTTTGGCTAATTAGCCATTTCTCTTTTTAATGATCTCTTCACTTACGTTTTTAGGAACTTCTTCGTAGTGATCAAATTCCATAGAGTAAGTCGCACGACCTTGAGTCATTGAGCGAAGATCTGTTGAGTAGCCAAACATTTGAGCTAGCGGACAATAAGCTGCAATGATTTTTACACCATTTCTATCATCCATTGAATTTACTTGGCCACGGCGCTTATTGAGGTCACCAATAACATCACCCATATACTCTTCTGGAGTCTCGACTTCAACTTTCATCATAGGCTCAAGGATAACCGCACCTGCTTTTCTAGCACCCTCTTTAAAGCCCATTGAAGCAGCAAGTTTAAATGCCATTTCAGATGAGTCAACTTCGTGGTAACTACCATCAAAAAGTGTAACTTTAACATCTTCAACTGGATATCCAGCAAGAACACCGCTTTGAAGCGCTTCTTTACAACCTTTTTCAACAGCTGGAATGTACTCTTTTGGAACAACACCACCTTTGATGTCGTTAACAAATTCAAATCCGCTAGCAGCTGGAAGTGGCTCGATGCGTAAGAATACGTGACCATATTGACCACGACCACCTGATTGTTTAGCATACTTATACTCTTGCTCAACTGCCTTACGGATAGTTTCGCGGTAAGCAACTTGTGGCTGACCAACTTCAGCATCAACTTTAAATTCGCGAAGCATACGATCAACAATGATCTCTAGGTGAAGCTCACCCATACCGCTAATAATAGTTTGTCCGCTCTCTTCATCAGTGCTAACTCTAAAGCTTGGATCTTCTTGAGCTAGTTTTTGAAGAGCTATCGCCATCTTCTCTTGATCTGCTTTTGTTTTTGGCTCAACTGCAACGCTAATAACTGGCTCTGGGAAGTCCATTCTCTCAAGGATAACTTTATCTTTTTCGCTTGAAAGAGTATCACCAGTTAGAGTATTTTTTAGACCAACAACGGCACCGATTTCACCAGCAAAAAGCTCAGTAATCTCTTCACGTTTATTTGAGTGCATTTTTAGTAAGCGGCCGATTCTCTCTTTGCAGTCTTGAACTGTGTTGTAAGCGTAGCTACCACTTTCGAGGCTTCCTCTATAAACACGGATAAATGTTAGCTGTCCAACAAATGGGTCAGTCATGATCTTAAACGCAAGAGCGGCAAATTCGCCATCATCTGTACTTTCAACAGTCACTTCAGTACCATCTTCATAAACACCATTTATCGCTGCAATCTCATCTGGAGCTGGTAAATAATCAACAACAGCATCAAGTAGAGGTTGGATACCTTTGTTCTTAAACGCAGTTCCGCAAAGCATAGGCGTGATAGTCATTCTTAAGCAGCCTGCTTTTATACCTTTTTTGATCTCTTCTACAGTTAGTTCTTCACCTGCAAAGAATTTCTCCATCAAGCTGTCGTCTGTCTCAGAAACAGCTTCGATTAGTTTTGCGCGGTATTCTTCGGCCTTATCTTTAACTTCAGCTGGAATTTCTTCTTCAACATAATCAGTTGGCTTTTTCTCGTCATTCCAAACGTATGCTTTCATTCTTACAAGATCAACCACGCCTTTAAAGTTATCTTCTGCACCGATTGGAATTTGAATAGGTACTGGATTTGCTTTTAATCTTTCTCTGATCTGCTCTTCAACTCTAAAGAAATTTGCACCAACTCTGTCCATTTTATTGACAAAAACGATTCTTGGTACGTGATATTTGTTTGCTTGTCTCCAAACAGTTTCAGACTGTGGCTGAACACCACCAACAGAACAAAATACCGCGACAGCACCGTCAAGAACACGCATAGAACGCTCAACCTCAATTGTGAAGTCAACGTGTCCCGGAGTGTCGATTAGGTTTACTTGGTAGCCCTTCCAAAACGCTGTAGTTGCAGCCGATGTAATAGTAATACCACGCTCTTTTTCTTGCTCCATCCAGTCCATAGTAGCAGCACCATCATGAACCTCACCTATCTTATGGCTCATACCAGTGAAGAACAAAATTCTCTCACTGGTAGTTGTTTTTCCAGCATCAATGTGAGCCGCAATACCGATATTTCTTACCTTATGTAAAGGCGTTTTTCTCTCTGCCATACTAATTCTTTCTTACCAGCGGTAGTGAGCAAATGCTTTATTAGCCTCTGCCATCTTGTAAGTATCTTCCTTCTTCTTGAAAGATGCACCTTTTGAATTTGCCGCATCTAAAAGCTCATTTGCTAGTTTATCAACCATTGTTCTTTCGCTTCTTTTTCTAGCAAAAGTTATAAGCCAGCGGATAGCAAGAGCTTGTTGGCGAGCTGGGCGAACCTCAACTGGTACTTGATAAGTAGCACCACCAACACGGCGTGATTTAACTTCTAAAATAGGTTTTACATTTTCGATAGCGTCGTTAAAAACGTCGATGCCTTTAACCTCAGCATTTTTCTTTTCGATAGCTTTAATAGCACCATACATTATCTCTGTAGCGACGCTTTTTTTGCCATCATACATAAGAGAATTAATAAATTTAGTGATTATTTTATTTCCGTAAATCGGATCAGGTAAAACTTCCCTTACAGGAGCTTTTCTTCTTCTCATTTTGATTTTTCCTTCAAATTTTTATGAAATTTTACTCAAACGTTTGCAAATTTAAGCAACGTCTGCGAACCTAATTTTTTACTTTTTTGGAGCAGCAGCGCCAGCTTTAGGGCGTTTTGCACCATATTTAGAACGAGAAACTGTTCTTTTTGCAACACCAGCAGTATCAAGTGCACCACGAACGATGTGATATTTAACACCTGGTAAGTCTTTAACCCTACCGCCGCGAACTAAAACGATACTGTGTTCTTGTAGGTTGTGACCTTCACCGCCGATATAGCTGATGACTTCAAAACCGCTTGTAAGCCTAACTTTGGCAACTTTCCTCAAAGCTGAGTTTGGTTTTTTAGGAGTTGTAGTATAAACCCTAGTGCAAACTCCTCTTCTTTGAGGGCACTCTTTTAACGCTGGAGATTTTGACTTAACAGTCACTTTCTTGCGTTCATTTCTGACCAATTGATTTATGGTTGGCACAATAATTCCTTTCAACTAAATTTATTAAAAAGACCTAATTTTATTTAAAAAAAGCTTAAATAACGGTTAATAAGTTAGACTTATTCATACGTTCCTTTTTTTATAAAACCGCTGTCATCTTTTAAAATTTCACCCTTTGCAACAACAAATTTAATCTCAAATTTCTCATCGATTAGCAAAATATCTGCATCGTAATTTTCTTTTATCTCGCCTTTTTTATTTTGCAAAGCTACACTTCTTGCAACGTTTGTCGTAAAATATGGCAACGCCTCCTCGATACTAATGCCATCTTTTACAAAATTTATAAACTCTTCATATAAGCTCTTAACGCTAGCGATGCCAATTTTTAGTAAATTTCCGTCGCTATCATAGCTAGAGTAGCTACCAAAGCCGTCTGAGCTAATTGTTATCTTATTTGTCGGTAAATTTTCTTTTTTGACGCGCTTTACAGCCTCAAGCGGCGTAAGTCCTGGCATGCAGGTAAAGTCGATGTAGCCGCCATCTTTTATAAATTTAAAGCTTTGTTTAAAAAGCTCCTCGTTTCTATTTACGTGCGTTGGCTGAAATAGCGTGATCGGCATGTCGTACTCATTTAGCACTTCATAGATCAAATTTATGCCCTTTTTGCCATCACCCATATGAAGCGTGGTGTGTCCTGACTTTGAGCTGATCATACCAGCGACCCTACCAGCTGAGACTATGTGAGCTAGCTCATCTTTACTTACGCTTGATGAGCGGTGGTCGCTTATGGCTAGCTTGGTGCCGATTATCGGATCAACAAAGACAATATCTTTTTCGATCTCGCCAGTTATAGTTGGCGTTTTAGAGCTGTATGCGCCAGTGTGAGCGTAGCATGTGATGCCCTCGTCGTTTAGTGCGTGTGCTTTTGCGACTAAATTTTCAACGCTTCTTGTCGTGCTGTCAGTTCCAAGTAGTCCAACAGCCGTCGTTATGCCAGCTTCTATTAAATTTGATAGCATGATCTCTGGCACCCTAGTCTTAAAGCCGCCCTCTCCGCCGCCCCCAGTGATATGCACGTGCTTATCGATGAGACCTGGTATGGCTACTAAATTTGAAGCGTCGATCACCTTTACATTTGGTAAATTTGGCTCTAATTTTTCAGCTATGCAGACGATCTTGCCATTACATATAAATATATCTTTTTTGCCAAGAAATTTTGGCGAGTAAATTTTGGCGTTTTTTATAAGTATCATTTGGCGTCCTTGTTTATCTTAGCTATGCCGATGCCAGTAAGCGCTAAAATGATAGCAAAGACAACGCCCATGTAGTTTAAAATAGCCCATGGCAAATACTCTACCGTTGGCACACCAAGTGTAGCAGTCATATATGCGCCTGCTGCTGACCAAGGGATGAGTGGGACGATCACGGTGCCAGAGTCTTCAAGCGTTCTTGATAGGTTTTTGGCTGCTAAATTTTTCTCTTTATAAAAGTCTTTAAACATCTCGCCAGGGATGAGGATAGAAAGATATGAGCTACCTGTGACAAATGCGACAGTTAGGCATGAGCCGATAGTCGAGATGATGACGCCTGCTGTTGATTTGACCCTTGCCATAATGGTGTGAAGCACCTTTGTAAGCATGCCAGTTTTTGAGATGATGCCAGCAAAGCCCATAGCGCAGATGACTAGGATAGTGGTTGAATTTACCGAGCTAACGCCGCCTCTATTTAAAAGCTTGGTGATATCTTTTGAAAACTCCATATTAATGCCACTCATAGTGACGTTAAAGCCAGTCATCACTGAGATAAAGCCATTTTTAAAGCTAAAATCTTGAACTATAACACCAAGAAGCACTGAAAATAGCGAAGCAATGATCATGACAGGTATCGTCGGCCACTTTAGCACCGAACCAGCCAAGACAAAAAACACAGGCAAAAGCAAGATGATGTTCCAGTGAAAAATTTTATCAAGCTGACCTTGAAGTGCCAAAACCGACTCTGAAACATTTGCACCACTGCTTGCCGCCTCGCTACCAAAGAATAGATAAGCTGCTATCGCAACGATAGTTGCTGGGATGGTCGTATAAAACATATGTCTGATGTGCTCATAAAGCTCTGAGCCAGCTGCTATCGGAGCTAGATTTGTCGTGTCTGAGAGTGGAGAGAGCTTATCGCCAAAGTATGCTCCTGCGACTACCGCGCCAGCAGTTGCTGCTAAATTTACATCAAGACCTTGAGCTATGCCCATGATAGCCACGCCAACTGTGCCAGCAGAACCCCAAGATGTGCCAGTTACAGTTGAGATGATAGCTGCAATGACAAAAGCGGTTAGGACTAGATACTGCGGACTTATAAGATCTACGCCGTAGTAGATGATCATAGGGATAGTGCCTGAAAATACCCACGAGCCAATGAGCAGACCGACTGCCCAAAGTATCATAAGTGCTGGCAGTGAGCTAGAAATTTTCTCTATCACCCCTTCTTGAAGCTCGCTCCAGCTATATCCTAGTCTCCAAGCGATGCCACCAGCCACGAGGGCTGCTATCAAAATGATCGGCTCAACCTTTAGCTTCATATAACCAACGCCAAGCGCAAGGCCTACGATCATAACCAAGATAGGCGTAAGGGCTAGCAGAAACGAAGGCTCTTTTTTTATAGAGTTCATCATGTGTCCTTTAAATTTGAGATATTTTTGAATTTAAAGGCTAGAAACTTAAATTGTTATAAAAAAATAAAATAAAATAAAAATTTAAATAAAATGTGTGAAAATTTAGCACATCTGATATGTGCTAAATTTGAATTAGTCTTGCTTGATAGCGTATTTGCCGCTACCAGTCGAGATGATACAAAGCGATATAGCGATATAAAGATATATAAGCTCTGCTTTAAAGCCATTTACATTAGTTAGCTCAAGTAAATTTGACAAGCCAAAATACGAATACAAAATGACAAGACTAGAGCCAAAAACTAGGAGCGCGCCAAGCCTTGAGTAAAAGCCAACGGCGATCATTATAGGGGCTAAAACCTCGCTAAGATAGGCAAAATACGCCAGAAAACTAGGTAGTCCAGCATCAACTAAAATGCTCTTTACACCGCCAACTCCGTGTAAAATTTTGCCAAAGCCGTGCATAAAAAGGCAAATTCCAAGGCCTAAGCGCAGAAATAAAAGTCCAAGATCGACATTTTTCATAATATCTCCGTTACATATTTTTGGTTAAGGATTTTATTTAATATTGATTAACGGCTTGTAAATTTTGAAATTTTGTAAATTTAAGTGGGTAAATTTATAAGAGGATTAAGCCCCAGAGGTGGGGCTTAATATATTAGTTTTCTTTGATCTTTATCTTTTTATCTTTATAAAAACCAGTACCAACTGGGATCATACGTCCAAGGATGACGTTCTCTTTTAGATCTTCGAGATAGTCAAATTTAGCAGCGATTGACGCTTCTGTTAAGACCTTAGTTGTCTCTTGGAATGACGCAGCAGAGATCACACTATCACTTCCGATGGCCGCTCTTGTGACACCAAGAAGGATCGGCTCAGCGATAGCTGGCTCGCCACCCATTTTCATGATGCGCTCATTCTCTTCTTTAAATTTGTTTCTTGAAACCATGTCGCCAACGATGAAATTTGTATTTCCACTATCGACGATTTTGACTTGGCGAAGCATTTGAGAGACGATGATCTCGATATGCTTATCAGCGATCGCAACACCTTGGCGACGATAAACTTGCTGAATTTCACTGATCAAATAGTAGTGAAGTGCCTTTTCGCCAAGAATTCTTAAGATATCGTGACTTGAGATAAGTCCGTCTGTTAGTTTCTCACCAGCATGGACAAATTCGCCGTCTCTTACTTGGATCTGGCGGCTCTTCTCGATCAAATACTCAGCTGTCGTGCCATCTTCTGCTTGGATAATGATGCGCTCTTTTGAGCGAAGTGGCTTGTCAAATCTAACAACGCCGTCTATCTCTGCAACGATAGCTGTATTTTTAGGGCGTCTTGCTTCAAATAGCTCACTAACTCTTGGAAGACCACCGGTGATATCTTTTGACTTAGCAACAGCTTTTGGAGTCTTAGCCAAAATGTCAGCTTGGGCCACTTCATCGCCACTTGAAACGAAGATCGCAGTTTTTGGATCAAGCGGATACTTGATCAAATGTCCACTCTTTGTAGTGATAATGATCGCTGGTTTTACGCCACTTGGCAAATACTCGTTGATGACAAGACGTCTTTGACCAGTTGCCTCGTCAGCTTGCTCAGTCGCACTATATCCTGGCTCGACATCTTCAAAGCTAACCACACCAGCCTCTTCTGCGATAGTTGGAGTTGAGTATGGATCCCACTCAGCGATTATTAGCTTGTCATCTTTTTCAGGTAGTGAGACCACTGTCGCTCTTTCTACTGCATCATTATCTGATACTTGGATGATAGAATTTCTTGGGATGTAGTGGCGAACTGCCTCACGTCCGTCCTTGTCAGAGACGACAACAAAGAAGCCTTTTTCGGTTACTTTGTGACCTTTTTTGATATCTTTTAGCCTATCAAGGAAGTCACCTTTTAGTATGAAAAATTTAACCACACCATTTGCGTCAGCTAAAATTTTGCGAGTTACTGGGTCGCCGTCTGAAATTTTAAGCTCACTAGCATATGGGATACGATTTGGAACGTTCCAGCCCTCTTTTATTATCTCAACGATACTCTCATTCTCTTTTACCTTGTCGCCATTTGTATAAGGGATATACATCTTGCCTTCGATCTTACCGCTAACGCCAGCTAGTTCGTTTGGCTTAGCAAGGTCGTTTCTTCTGATGGTATATTTGATCTCTTCTTTTTTGCCCTTGATAACGATATTTACATCTTCGTGGGCATATTCGATCTCGATTTTACCCTCGATTGTTGATTTTATCTTCGGCTCAACAAGTAGCACAGCTGCACTTCTTCTGTTTGCAACGATCTTCTTGCCGTTGTTCTCGTATGTGCTAAGGTTGTAATATCTAATAAAGCCTTCTTTTTGGGCGATGACTTGGCGGTCTTGCTGCTCAGTAGAAGCCGTACCACCGATGTGGAATGTTCTTAGCGTTAGCTGAGTACCTGGCTCACCAATTGATTGAGCTGAGATGATACCGACAGCCTCACCTGGTTTTACAAGTTTGCCCTCACCCAAATTTAATCCGTAACATTTTGCGCAAACGCCTTTTGGCGCCTTGCACGTGATAGGTGTTCTAATGCTTACTGATTTTATGCCAGCTTCTGTTATTGCCTTAGCTTTCTCCTCATCAAGCAATGTGCCTTCGCTAAATAAAATTTCATTTGTTATAGGATCGATCACATCATCTGCTAAAACACGGCCCAAGACTCTCTCTTCAAGGCTTTCGATTAGCTCGCCGCTCTCTGTGATATCTGTGATCTCAACGCCCTCGTGCGTACCGCAGTCGTGCATTGTGACTTTAACGTTTTGAGCAACGTCGATTAGCTTTCTTGTTAGGTAACCAGCGTTGGCAGTTTTTAGCGCGGTATCTGCAAGACCCTTTCTAGCTCCGTGGGTTGAGTTGAAGTACTCCATTATATTTAGACCTTCACGGAAGTTTGAAATGATCGGTGTTTCGATGATCGAGCCGTCCGGTTTTGCCATAAGACCACGCATACCAGCTAGCTGGCGAATTTGCGCAGCACTACCTCTCGCACCTGAGTCAGCCATCATATAAATTGAGTTAAATCCGCCCTTATCACTTTGTATGAGCTTCATCATCTCGCTTGCAACGCTATTGTTTGTATCTGTCCAGATATCGATGATCTTGTTGTATCTCTCACTATCTGTTAAAAGACCAGCGCCATATTGCTTTTGAATTTCACGAACTTTTTTCTTAGCTTCGTCGATATATTTTTGCTTGCTATCTGGCACGATGATGTCTGCGATAGAGATAGAAATTCCAGCTTTTGTAGCATATCTAAAGCCTAAATTTTTAAGCTTATCAAGGAAGTCAGCCGTTACTTCAAGACCACCATTTCTATAAACATAATCAACCAAATTTGCGATATCTTTTTTCTTCATGATCTTATTCCACATATTTTCAGGGACAAAATCAGGAAGTATAGCTCTTAAGATCAAGCGACCAGCAGTTGTAAAGATGATCTTATTATCAACCATTGTCTTAATTTTTGCGTGAAGGCCAAGTGTATTAGCCTCTTCAGCGATCATTACTTCATCGACACTTGAGAAAATTTTATTTGCACCTTTTTCGTCATTTCTCTCTAGGCTTAAATAATAAATTCCCAAAACCATATCTTGTGAAGGAACTGTGATAGCCTTACCGCTTGCAGGAAGCAAGATGTTCATTGAGCTAAGCATCAAAATTTTACACTCAGCAATAGCTTCCTGCGATAGTGGTACGTGAACAGCCATTTGGTCGCCGTCGAAGTCAGCGTTGAACGCCGCACAAACTAACGGGTGAAGCTGGATCGCCTTACCTTCAACAAGAACTGGGTGAAACGCCTGGATAGAAAGCTTGTGAAGTGTCGGAGCACGGTTTAGCATAACTGGATAGTCTTTAACAACCTCTTCTAGGCACTCCCAAACCTCATTTGTCTTATCTTCTATCATCTTTTTAGCTTGCTTAACGGTTGTCGCATAGCCTTTTTCTTCAAGGCGAGCAAGCAAATGTGGCTTAAATAGTTCTAAAGCCATCTTCTTTGGAAGACCGCACTGATCCATCTTTAGCTTTGGACCAACGACAATAACAGAACGTCCAGAAAAGTCAACACGCTTACCTAGCAAATTCTGACGGAAGCGGCCTTGCTTACCTTTGATGATCTCACTTAGTGATTTTAGTGGGCGTTTATTTGCACCTTTTACAGCGTTTGCTCTACGACCATTGTCAAATAGCGCATCAACAGCCTCTTGAAGCATTCTCTTTTCGTTTCTGATAATAATTTCAGGTGCGTCAAGCTCAAGTAGGCGTTTTAGACGGCTATTTCTATTTATTACACGGCGATATAGATCATTTACGTCTGAAACAGCAAATTTACCGCCATCAAGATTAACAAGCGGTCTAAGATCAGGCGGAAGAACTGGCAAATTTGTTATCATCATCCACTCTGGGCGGTTGCCTGAATTTAAAAAGCTCTCGATAACCTTTAGACGTTTTACGATAGTCTTTTTCTTAGCCTCAGAATTTGTAGCCTCCATCTCTTCTTGTAGCTGATTTAAAATTTGAGTTAAATCAAGCTCAGCTAACATATCATAGATGACCTCGCCACCCATTCTAGCACTAAAGCCACTCTCTTCATATCTTGAAGCTAGGCTTTGATATTGCTCCTCGTTTAAAACATCATATTTTTCAACTTTTTTAGAATTTTCATTGTCATAATAAGCCTCACCAGCGTTATCAACAATGTATGCCTCATAGTAAAGTACGCGTTCAAGATCTTTCATCTTGATACCAAGAAGTGCACCAATGCGACTTGGTAAGAAATTTACATACCAGATATGAGCCACTGGAGTTACAAGCTCGATGTGACCCATGCGAGAGCGGCGAACTTTAGATGTTGTTACTTCAACGCCGCACTTTTCGCACTTGATACCTTTGTAGCGCATCTTTTTATATTTACCGCAAAGGCACTCATAGTCGCGGATCGGTCCAAAAATTTTGGCACAAAACAAGCCGTCACGCTCAGGTTTTAGCGTGCGGTAGTTGATAGTTTCTGGTTTTTTAACCTCGCCATAGCTCCAAGATTTTATCTTCTCAGGACTTGCTAAACGAAGTTGGAAAGCTTCAAAATCACGAGGTCTATGCTCTTCTTTTATTTCAACTGGTTTTAAATTAGTTAGTTTCATTTGTCTCATCCTCATCATATACTTCCACATCAAGAGCTAGTGATTTTAGCTCGTTTGTTAGAACAAAGAACGTCTCAGGGATACCAGTCTCAGGAACGTTTTCACCTCTTGTTAAAGCTTTATAAGCAGAAAGTCTTCCCTCAACATCGTCTGATTTTACAGTTAGCATCTCTCTTAGTGTATGAGCAGCACCATAAGCCTCAAGTGCCCAAACCTCCATCTCACCAAACCTTTGACCACCAAATAGTGCCTTACCGCCGACAGGTTGTTGTGTAACAAGACTGTATGGTCCAGTACTTCTTGCGTGAACTTTTTCATCAACCAAGTGGTGAAGTTTTAGCATATACATACAACCAACATTAACGCGTTCTCTTATCTTTGAGCCTGTGCGTCCGTCATATAGCTCAGTTTTACCATCGCTATCTATCTTTGCCATCTCAAATAATTTTGCAAATTCGTCAGCTTTAACGCCTTCAAAAATCGGAGTTGCAAATCTTACGCCATTGCTCCAATCTTTTGCATACTCAAGAAGCTTCTCATCGCTCATCTTACCAAGAGCTTTTTTAGCGTCCATTAGCTTAGCAACGCTTGCGATCTCTATCATCTTAGCTCTTAGCTCTTTTATCCACTCGCCTTTTTTGGTCTCAAAAATTTCATTGATCTGCTCGCCTAAGCGGTAGCCAACAAGACCAAGGTGGCTCTCTAAAATTTGACCGATATTCATACGGCTTGGAACGCCTAGTGGGTTTAGCACGATATCTACGATCTGACCGCTTGGAAGATAAGGCATATCGACTTCTCTAACTATATTTGAAACGATACCTTTGTTACCGTGACGTCCAGCCATCTTATCGCCAACTTTTAGTTTGCGTTTTGTAGCTATATAAACTTTTACAAGTTTTACAACGCCGCTTGGTAAAATGTCATCTTTTTCTAAAATTTCTATCTTAGCGTCGTGCTCTTCTTTAAGCTTTTTCTTCTCATTTTGGAAGTAATTTTTTAGCTCGTCATATTTCTTTTGGATATCTTTTGAAAAGCTCTTTACGATAGCATTTAGGGTAAATCTGTTGATGTTCTCAAAGTCAGCTTTGTTAATCTTTGAGCCCTTTTTATACTCTTTTTTATTTACCTCTTGATCGCTCGCTAGTGGGTTTTTAGAAAGAAGCGCTGTAACTTTTAGCATCTCTTCACGGTCTAGCATAAGCAATCTATCGTGGTGCTCTTTTTCTAAAAGTGTCTTCTCCTCTTCATAAGCCTTGTTTGTTCTGCTATCTTTTTCATAACCTTTTTTGGTGAAAATTTTAACATCAACAACAACGCCTTCCATCGAAGCTGAAGCATAGAGCGATTTATTTACAACGTGGCCAGCTTTTTCGCCAAAGATTGCACGTAAAAGTCTTTCTTCAGGAGTTGGCTTAACTTCGCCTTTTGGAGATACTTTGCCAACTAAAATCATACCCGGCTTGATCTCTGTACCGATTTTAACAATACCACTTTCATCAAGGTGCATAAGCTCCTCTTCTTTGACGTTTGGTATATCTTTTGTTATCTCTTCAACGCCGTCTTTTAGCTCACGAGCCTCGATCTCTTTTTCATAGATATGAACGCTTGTAAAGGCATCTTCGCGTATCATTTTTTCACTAATAACGATCGCGTCCTCGTAGTTATAGCCATTCCAAGGCATAAATGCGATTAGCGCGTTTTTACCGATAGCTAGCTCGCCTTTTTCCATGCTTGGACCATCAGCTATGATTTGATTAGCAACGATCTCATCGCCTTTTTTAACGATAGGGTGTTGTGAAAATGTCGTATTTTGGTTTGTTCTTAAATTTTTCTCTAAAGAGTAGTGATCGATATATGGACCAGCTTCATCTTCACCAAGGATAAAGATATTTTTATTATCAACCTTTTCAACTACGCCACCACGTTTTGCTTTTACGCTCTCCCAAGCATCTCTTGCGATAACGCTCTCCATGCCTGTTCCAACGATAGGGGCAGTTGAACGAAGCAAAGGCACTGCTTGACGTTGCATGTTTGATCCCATAAGCGCACGGTTGGCGTCATCGTGCTCTAGGAACGGGATAAGCGAAGCTGCAACACCAGCTATCATACCAGAGCAAAGGTCGATCAAGGTGACATCTTCTCTACGAGCAAGCATCATCTCGCCCTCTTTTCTAACCTCGATCAAGTCTTCAACGATATGTCCATTCTCATCAAGTTTAGTTGATGCTGGGGCGATAACATTGCCCTCTTCTTGAGTCGCTGTTAGATAGACTATCTCATCAGTCACCTTGCCATCAACGACCTTTTTATATGGCGCTTCAACAAAGCCAAGGTCATTTACTTTTGCATAAGTTGAAAGAGTGTTTATAAGACCGATATTTTGACCTTCTGGGGTCTCAACTGGACAAATTCTGCCGTAGTGAGTTGGGTGAACGTCACGCACCTCAAATCCAGCACGCTCTTTTACTAAGCCGCCCTCGCCAAGTGCAGATAGACGGCGCTTGTGTGTAACCTCACTAAGTGGGTTTGTCTGATCCATAAACTGACTTAGCTGGCCGCCTGTGAAAAATTCCATAATTGTCGCTGTGATCATTTTCGGATTGATAAGATCATAAGGCATGATCTCATCAGTATTGTTGCTTAGACTTGTAAATTTATCACGGATAGCCTTTTGCATCTTAACAAAACCAAGGTGAAGCTCACTAGCAAGCAGCTCACCTATCGATCTTATACGGCGGTTGCCAAGATGATCGCGGTCATCAATGTGACCTTGTCCATTTTTAACTTTTATAAGATATTTTGCAGTTTTGATGATATCTTCGCTAGTTAGCAAAGTAACATACTCTGGCACATCAAGTGAAAGCTTGTGGTTCATCTTCATACGACCAACTTTTGTTAAGTCATATCTTTCAGGGTTAAACAATATATCATTTACAAAGCTCTTTGCGGCCTCTTTAACTACTGGCTCGCCAGGTCTCATAACCTTATAAATTCTAATCGCAGCAAGGTCATTTTCATCATCAACGCCCTCGGTTTGTTTTAGAACTTTAAGCATGTCATTGTCAGCTATAAATGAATTTATGATAGCGTCATCAACACCAGCTGCGGAGTTGTTTATGATCTCGATACTTTCATGCTCAGCTAAAATTTTTGCAAGTTTATTCTCATCAAGAGCAGATAGTGTGTCATATAAAATTTCGCCGCTTTCTGTGTTTATCACAGGATTTGCTAAATATCTACCTATAAGTGCTTCGATCGGATACTCAACAAATTTAACGCCATCTTCGATTAATTTATCAGCTTTTTTCTTTGTTAGGCGCTTGCCAGCTTGATGAAGAACATCACCCTCTTCATTTTTTATATCATACTCAACTCTTCCTAGATAATCCTCTGGGTTAAAAAGAGTTAAAAATTTATTATTTTTAATAACTAAATTTTGTATCGGATAAAATAGCTTAATAATGTCTTGTTTTTTATATCCTAATGCCCTAAACAAGATAGTTACAGGCACTTTTCTACGCTTATTTATCCTAACATATAAAATGTCTTTTGTGTCATATTCAAAGTGTAGCCAAGAGCCGCGATCTGGGATTATTTGAGCTGTGTAAATAAGTTTGTTTGCAACAGTCGCACTCTCTTCTTGTTTAAAGATAACGCCAGGGCTTCTATGAAGTTGATTTACAACAACACGCTCAACACCATTTATAATAAATGAAATTCTATCTGTCATCAACGGAATTTCACGTATGAAAATTTCTTGCTCTTTTATATCTTTAACGCCAACTTTATCACCAGTCTTATCATCTTTCTCATGGACGATAAGGCGTATTTTCATCTTTAAATTTACAGAGTATGTAAGACCTCTTTCTATACACTCTCTGATTGTATATTTTGGTTTTCCAATCTCTGAGCTAACATATTCTAAAGTCAAACGATTTTGCGGATCATGTATAGGAAAAATCGATTTAAAAACTTTTTCGATACCGCTTTCTGTCTGATTGTTATTTAGATTTAAAAAATTATCAAAGCTCTTTTTTTGTAGTTGTAGTAGGTTCGGAACGTCTATCTCTTTAACGACATTAGAGAAGTCAACTCTAAGACGATTTCCTGAGTATAAGCTATTTAACATTGCATCTACCTCGTGGTAATTTTGAAAGAAAAGTATAGCCTTTTAACAAGGCATCTAAAATTTAAAAAAGAGAGAGCCTCTGCCCTCTCTTGAAATATTAAGCCTAAATAATAAAAAATTATTTAAGTTCAACCTTAGCACCAGCCTCTTCAAGCTCTTTTTTAGCTGCTTCAGCTTCGTCTTTGCTAACGCCTTCTTTAAGAACAGATGGAGTTCCCTCAACTGCGTCTTTAGCCTCTTTAAGGCCAAGACCGGTAAGTGCTCTAACAACCTTAATAACGTTGATTTTCTTATCACCAGAATCAACAAGAACGATGTTGAATTCTGTTTTCTCTTCAGCAGGAGCTGCACCGCCAGCAGCAGCTGCACCGCCAGCTACCATTACAGGAGCTGCACTAACGCCAAATTTCTCTTCAAACTCTTTTACAAGTTCGCTAAGTTCAAGTACAGAAAGATTAGATATAAACTCTAATACGTCTTCTTTTGTAATTGCCATTTTTAATCCTTATTATTTTTAATTTAATTAAGCTGATTGTTCTTTTTTCTCTTTAAGCGCATTCAAACCAATTGTGAAATTTTGAATTGGCGCATTCCAAACTTGCAAAAGCATCGCAATAAGCTCATCACGGCTAGGCATTTTAGATAGAGCTTTAACTTTATCAACGCTTGCAACTTCGCCATCAATATATGCTGTTTTAATTTTGAAAAGGTCAGCATTAGCCTCTTCAAATTTTGCGGCTACTTTAGTTACTGCTAGTTGATCTTCACTCCAAAGATAGATGTTTGTATCTTTAAGTTCCATTCCGACTTTATCAGAATTTTTAAGAGCAATATTTGCAAGAGTATTTTTAATAACTTGAACTTTTACATTTTGTTCTTTTGCAGAATTTCTTAAAACTTCAAGTTTTTTAACTGAAAGACCACGATAGTCACAAACTACAATAGCTTCAGCAGTTTTAAATTCACTCTCTAATTTTGCAACAACTTCAGTTTTTTCGTTACGTGTCACTTTTTCTCCTTTCCGACCGGTAATTTCAAGCAGAGCGGGTCGAATCAATTAAGCCCAATGGCCTCGGCTATCTCCAATCTAAGATATAAATTTGTCTAAATTCTTATTTTAAGTCCATAACCTCTTGAGTATCAAGAGTTACAGAAGGGCTCATTGTTAATGACAATGAAGCATTTTTTACATATCTACCTTTTGCAGTCGCAGGTTTATGCTTATTAATAGCTTTAATAAATGTTGAAATATTTTCATTTAATTGTTCTTTAGTAAAATTAACCTTACCAAGACCTGCATGTATATTTCCTTGCTTATCAACACGGAAATTTACTTGGCCACTTTTTGCATTATTAACAGCTTGTGCAACATCCATTGTAACTGTTCCAGTTTTTGGATTTGGCATTAAACCTTTAGGTCCTAAAATTCTACCGACTTTGCCTACAAGACCCATTAAATTTGGAGTAGCTATAAGAACGTCAAAATTCATTACACCTTTTTGGATATCCTCAACTAGATCATCAGCACCAACTATATCGGCACCAGCAGCTTTTGCCTCATCAGCTTTAGCGTCTTTTGCTATAACAGCAACTCTTACAACTTTACCTGTACCAGCTGGCAAAACAACTGAACCACGAACCATTTGGTCAGCATGTCTTGGATCAACATTTAATTTCAATGCAATCTCAACTGTCTCATTAAATTTAGCAGAAGCTAAAGTTTTAACTGTATCGATAGCCTCACTAAGGTTATAAATTTTATCTTGCTCTACTTTTTTGAGCAATTCTTGAAATCTCTTACTAGTTTTTCCCATAAATTTCTCCGCATATAAATTGCTTCCGTCTTTTGAAAATCAACCTGACGGTAAAGGTTTTAGTCTATTACTTCGACACCCATTGAACGAGCTGAACCAGCGATAATCTTAGCTGCTTGCTCTTTATCATTTGTATTTAAATCAACAAGTTTTTTCTCAACTATTTCTAAAACTTGAGCTTTTGTTAATTTACCTACTTTATTTTTTAAAGGATTATCTGTTCCTTTTGTTATACCTGCAGCCTTTTTGATAAGGTCCGTAGCAGGTGGTTGTTTAGTGATAAATGTAAAACTTTTATCAGCATAAACAGTAATAACAACTGGGATATTAAATCCAACCATATCTTTTGTTTTTTCATTAAAGGCTTTACAAAATTCCATAATATTAACGCCTTTTTGTCCTAATGCTGGACCAACTGGCGGGCTAGGATTTGCTTTTGTTGCGGCAATTTGTAATTTTATTTCACCTATAACTTTTTTAGCCATTTCTTGCTCCTTAAATTATCTTCTCAACTTGTGAATACAAAATATCAACAGGGGTACTTCTACCAAAAATAGAAACATTGAGTCTAAGCTTGCCATGTATCATATCGTATTCTTCAACAATACCTGTAAAGTTAGCAAAAGGACCTTCTGTTATGCGAACGCTTTCACCATCCTCAAAAAATATTTTAGGTTTTGGTGCCGCTCTTTTTTGAACTTTCTCCAAGATAGTATTTATATCTTTTTCAGTCAGTGGCGTAGGCTTTTTAGCCTCACCAATAAAACGTCCAACCTTTGGTAAAGACTGAATCTTATGCCAAAGAGCTGTATCAAGATCTAAACATGCAAAAGCATATCCAGGATAAAGAGTTCTTTCATTAATTTTTTGCTTACCGTTTTTTATCTCTATTACGTCTTCTGTAGGAACTATAACTTCTTTTAGTTGATCTTCAATACCGTGATCTCTAACTAAATTTTCAATTCCTCTTTTTACTGCCATTTCGCTACCAGCGTAAGTTTGTATAGCATACCATTTATGCGACATTATTTTTTCCTCATCCTATATAACTTTAGAAAGAACAAAGGACATAATAACATCAACAAGAGCTAAAAAAAGTGAAACAACAGCGACCACGATAAAAACTGCAATAAAAGCATTTCTAATTTGTTCTTTGGTAGGAAAGATAACCTTCATTATTTCCAATTTAGATAGCTTTATATAATTTATAAATTTTTTCATAATCTTAACCTTAATTGTGGCAGGGCAAGAGGGATTCGAACCCCCAACCATTGGATTTGGAATCCAGCGCTCTACCGTTGGAGCTATTGCCCTAATAGCTACTTATTCTTAATTAACTTTTTAACTTAACTTCTTTATGAACAGTATGTTTTTTTAATCTTGGGCAATATTTTTTGAGCTCAACCTTATCTGTAGTGGTTTTACTGTTTTTTGTAGTAGTATAATTAATATCACCACACTCAGAGCATTTTAAACCGATTTTAATTCTCATATATATTCCTTATAGAAAGCCAAAGGGTTTCCCCTTTGACATAATTTTATAAATTAACCAAGTATTTTTGAAACAACACCTGAACCAACAGTTCTACCACCTTCACGAATAGCAAAACGAGTTCCTTCTTCAAGTGCAACTGGAGCTATAAGCTCAACAGAAATTCTTACGTTATCACCTGGCATAACCATCTCTGTGCCTTCTGGTAATGTAATAGAACCAGTAACGTCAGTTGTTCTTACGTAGAATTGTGGTCTATAGTTGTTAAAGAAAGGAGTATGGCGACCACCCTCTTCTTTAGTTAGGATATAAACCTCACCCTCAAATTTTGTGTGAGGAGTAATTGATTTAGGTTTGCAAAGAACCATACCACGTTCAACGTCTTCTTTTTTAGTGCCACGAAGAAGAACACCAACGTTATCGCCAGCTTCACCTTGATCCATCTCTTTTCTAAACATCTCAACACCAGTAACTGTTGTTGTTTGTGTAGGTTTGATACCAACGATTTCTATTGTGTCGCCAACTTTAACAACACCTTTCTCAATTCTACCTGTTACAACTGTACCACGACCTGAGATTGAGAAAACGTCTTCGATTGGCATAAGAAGATCTTTATCTGTAGCACGAACTGGAGTTGGGATATAGCTATCAACTGCATCCATTAGTTCCATAATTTTTGCTGACCATTCGCCATCTTGTCCAGCTTTTGCCTCTTCAAGAGCTTTAAGTGCTGAACCAGAAACTATTGGAGTATCATCACCTGGGAAGTTGTACTCGTTAAGTAGTTCGCGAATTTCCATTTCAACTAGTTCAAGTAACTCAGCGTCATCAACCATATCTGCTTTGTTCATGAAAACAACGATATAAGGAACACCAACTTGGCGAGATAGCAAGATGTGCTCTCTTGTTTGTGGCATTGGGCCGTCTGCTGCAGAAACAACTAGAATAGCACCGTCCATTTGGGCAGCACCAGTAATCATGTTTTTTACATAGTCGGCGTGGCCTGGGCAGTCAACGTGAGCATAGTGACGTTTTTCTGTCTCATACTCAATGTGTGAAGTAGCAATTGTAATACCACGCTCTTTCTCTTCTGGAGCATTATCAATATTATCATAATCTTTTAGCTCAGCAAGACCTTTGCGTGAAAGAACAGCAGATATTGCAGCTGTTAAAGTAGTTTTACCATGGTCAACGTGACCGATAGTGCCTATGTTTACGTGTGGCTTGTTGCGTGAAAATTTTTCTTTAGCCATCTTTTCCTCCGTTATGATATGTGTCTTTATCTAATTCAAATTCGTATAGTAATATAAAATCATATAAACCAGTGGAGCTCATAGCGGGACTTGAACCCGCGACCTCTTCCTTACCAAGGAAGTGCTCTACCTCTGAGCCATATGAGCGAAAAACGCTTGGCTGAGATGATTTTAATCAACATACAAACAACTAAAAATTCATGAAAATAAAGATGGAATAACTGTGTTTAGTAAAATCTAGATACAGCTCCCAGTTTACTTTCCCAAATTTTGGAGCGGGAAACGGGGCTCGAACCCGCGACCCTCAGCTTGGAAGGCTGATGCTCTAGCCAACTGAGCTACTCCCGCATAACAATGGTGGTGAGACGTGGATTCGAACCACGGAAGACATAGTCAGCAGATTTACAGTCTGCCCTCGTTGGCCGCTTGAGTATCTCACCTTAAACATTAATAAGTTATTTTGGTATTTTCTGGTCAAACACTGTTACAAAATGGAGCTGGTGAACGGACTTGAACCGCCGACCCACTGCTTACAAGGCAGTAGCTCTACCAACTGAGCTACACCAGCACCTGTTTTGTGAAGTGGCAATTATAGCCCAAAATAAAATAAAAGTCAAGGAGATTTTGAAAAATATTTTATCTAATTTTTTGCAATCAAAAATCTATAGAATTTATAAAAAATTTCAAAGACGCCCGCTAGACTGAGCCGCTTTTACAAAAAAACAAAGATAAATTTTACATATATAAAATTTCATATTTTCATAGTTTTATTTTTTTTAAAAGCTAAAATTTCTATAATTACGAAAAATTACAAAGGATTTAATATGCAATTTTTACCTTGGGCGGTAATTTTACTGCTAATTTATGTGATCTACTTCTTAATGATCCGCTATGAAAAAAAGATAGCGACGCTAAGTAAGATGATCGAGCAAAACAGTGATGGCATCAAAGAAAATAGAGACCTTATAGGTCAAAACAGATCACTAATCGAGAAAAATAAACACAACATTGAGAAAAACACCAAAGATATTACAACAAATGTTGAAAAAATAGACATTGACTTGGAAGATTAATTCTTCCAAAATTTCTCTTCTTTTTCCTTTTTTATCAAATTTTCATAAGTTTGCATTCTTATATTTACTGGCTCTAAATTTATGCCATCTTTTTTTATCTTAAAATATTTTCCATCCATCAAGCAATACTCTGGCACAAGGTCATAACGCTTCGAAAGCGGCAAAACTCTAAAGCTTAGATTATCCAGTATCAAAGGCTCTTTGTGTAAATTTTCCCAAACAGCTAGCACCATATGATATTTTTTTGTATTTTTTTCCTGAACGACTAGAAGGCATTTTTGATTATCTACACCAAGATCTTTTAGGCTATCACGCTTTGATATCGCGTACTCCTCGCAGTCTCCGCCACCTCTCCTTAAAAACTCGCTCCTAGTGCTCCACACATCGACATTTGTATTGTAAAAATCATCATATCTTGGCATCAAAGAATTTAAGTATGAATTTATGAGTTCTAGCTTTCTTATAAAGCTTTCGTGTTCTATTTTTTTCATAAAATTTGCATAGTGATTTAGGATATTTTTGCAAATTTGATTTTTACATTGAGATATATTTTTTGGAGAAATTTCAAAATTATTTGCAAAAAGTGAAGAGACAAAAAAGAAAAGAAGCAAAATTTTACGCATGTAGCTGCTTCATCAAAAGTACAAGACCTATTCTATCTTTCACATTTAGTTTGCTATAAATCGACGTGGTGTGTGCCTTTACTGTCCTTAAAGTAATGCCTGTTTGCTCTGAAATTTCATTGTTTGTTAGACCTTGGTAGATTAAGTTTGCGATCTCTTTTTCACGTGAGCTAAGCTCGCTTAGATCAGACTTTTTCTCTAAAGTCTCACTTTCATTATTTATATATGAGCCAGTTAGCTCTCCGATCATCGCTTGGATAAATTCTGGATAAAGCCAAACTTTGCCATTTAAAATCGTCTCAAAGGCATCTTCGAAGTGAGTTTTTCTCATGTGTGAGTTTGCATATCCTTTGACACCAAGAGCCAGTAGATGTTTGCCTTCGCTAAATTTTGGTTCGTTTGCAAGGATTAGACATTTTATATTTGGAAAACTTTCATGAATGGTTTTAATATTTTCATCAAGACTATCTTTAAAAGCATTTGTATCGATACCGACGATATCAACCTCGTCGTTTAAATTTGCAAAAAAATCCTTTTTGTTGTGAGTAAATTTCACATCGTCATCTGAAAAATACCCTCGCCAAAGATTATTAAGCGAACCATTTTGAGTAAAAAAAACCACATTCATAATTATATTTCCTTATATCACATATAGGTTTGCTCGTAAATTTTTGACTCATTTACGAAAACGATCAAGTAGCGCTCCTTGCCACTATTTGCCTCAAATTTATAACTAAAAGTGGATAAAAATTTCTCAACCACTTCTTTGCTCTCTTTTAAAAAGATACTCATCTCAAAACAACCATTTGATATGGCGTATCTATATGGCACACTAAGAGATAGTAAATTTAGATCAAAGTCCAAGCTATCGCTGCTTTCATCGTAGCCACCAATAGATATTTTGATACTCTTTATAAGCTCATCTTTGATCTCCACGCCAGATAAATTTATGCAATTTTCACTTTTTAAATTTATCACCTCATCAAAGCTTTTTTCGCAGTCTTTAAAGAGAAATTTGACAATCTCTCTTCCGATTAAATCGCATATTTTGCCATCATTTACAATGACAAATTCATCAGTCAGCTTTGCTCTTGAAATTTGATATTCGTTAAAATTTCGCTCAAAGCTAGCTGACTTTTGCATTATCGCTCCGTTAAAGCGTTTTGTTTTGCTTTTAAGATAGGTTTTAACAGATAGTCAAGTATCGTCTTTTTACCAGTGATGATATCAGCTGAAACTATCATACCAACCTTTATCCTAAGCGGCTTCTCTTCGCTACCAAGATAGTTTTTCTCAGTTTCTATCCTGACTAGATAGTAGCTCTCGCCTGTTTTTTCATTTGTCTCGGTATCGGCACTGATCTGCGTTACTTTGCCTTTTAAGCCGCCATAAATACTAAAATCATACGCCGTAAATTTAACCATCGTATCAAGTCCAGGTCTTAAGAATGCAACGTCAGCTGGCTTAACCTTTACCTCGGCGATGAGCTTATCTTCTAGCGGGACGATCTCAGCTATGTTTTCACCAGGCTTGATAACGCCTGAGACGGTATGCACCATCATCTTACTAACGATACCATTTACCGGAGATCTTACATAAGTTCTTTCAACCCTGTCGCTTAGGCTGATTTGCGACTCGTTTATCCTTGCGATCTCAGCAGAGACTTCGTTTAGCTCTTTTTTTGCATTATTTTTAAATGCCAGCTTTGCCTCTTCTATCTTATTTTTTGCCTCTTTTATGGTTGATTCGACCCTTGGTACAGCAAGCACAGATGCGTCAAGCTCGCCCTTTAGGTCATTTACACGTCTTTGAAGCTGGATATACTCGACCTCACTAACAAGACCTTTTTTAAAGATAGGCTCCATGATCGCTTTTTCTTTTAAAACAAGGTTGTAGCTATTTTGAGTTTGAGAAATTTTATTTCTAAGCTCATTTAGCTCGCTTTGGCGCTGATGGATCTGCTCTGTTAGAATTCCTATTTGCTCATTTAAGTGATCGATGTTTGAGTTATGCAAGCTTATCTCGTATTTTATAGCCTTGCTATTGTTCGCATCTCTTGTTTCGTTATAGTCAAATTCTTTATCATTTGCTTCAGCATCAAGCCTCATAAATTTAGCCTGAAGCTCATCAAGTCTTAGCTTTGACTCGCCGTAGCTACTTGTAAAGTTTTTATTATCAAGCCTGATTAAAATTTGATCTTTTTTAACCTCATCGCCCTCTTTTACAAAAATTTGATCTACGATACCGCCCTCAAGGTTTTGTATCGCTTGGTTTTTGCCTGATGGGATGATCTTGCCACTACCTCTTGTTATCTCATCTATCTGCGCCCACGAAGCCCAAAGAAGTAGCCAAAATACAGTTATGCTAACTGCATAAAGTATCTTTTTTGAGGTTGATGGAGCTTTTGCCAAAACTGCTTCTGAGAGGCTTGACATAAATTTCAAGTCATAAGCATCGTAGTTTTTAGCTTGAATGTTTGACTTGATGCCATCTACGCTATTTAAAATTTGATCTCCAGCGCTCTCTTGATCTTTTATGTCGCTTTTTTGAACTGGCTTTTCGTCTGGCTTTAAATTTTCATTTTGTTGATTTTTTATATCTTCTTGCATAATCACTTCCCACTAAGTCTAGCTAAAACTTCGTCTCTTGGACCATCTAGTAAAATTTTGCCGTTATCCATCACTATGAGCCTATCAACAAGATCAAGCATCGATGTTCTGTGAGTTACTAAGATCATAGTTTTATTTACGGTATTTACCTTTAAATTTGCTTTTAGCTTGCTCTCAACTGTGTTGTCTAATGAATTTGTAGGCTCGTCAAGCAAGATGATAGGACTATCAAGCAAAAATGCCCTAGCCACGGCTATACTTTGACGCTGACCGCCGCTAATGCCATCACCTCTTTCAAAGACAGGCATATCAAAACCAAGTGGGTGAGCATTGACATATTCATCTACGCCACTTACCTTAGCAGCTTTAATTATCTGCATATCATCGACATAAGGAGCTTTTTGAACGATATTTTCTCTAACTGTTCCTTTAAATAGCACAACATCTTGTGGCACGTAGCCGATATTTCTTCTAAGGTCAGCTGGGTCTATCTGGTTGATATCTATGCCATCAATTAGCACTGAGCCCTCTGTCGGTGCGTAAAGACCTAGGATTATCTTTTGTAAGGTTGTCTTACCAGAGCCATTTCTACCGATGATGCCTACTTTCTCGCCTGGTTGGATGACAAAATTTATCCTATCAAGTGAGCCTTTTGTAGTGTCTGGATAAGTAAAGCTAACGTTTTTAAACTCTATCTTTCCCTCAAAAGAATTTCTTCTAACAAATTTCTTGCCCTCAGGTCTTTCAACTGGCATCTGCATGATCTTGCTAAGGCTTTGATAAGCTG
>CAUQCU010000006.1:0-35601 GCA_963516555.1 Campylobacter concisus
CCGCTATACCAGCGCTCATCGCCACTGGGTTGCCACTTAGCGTGCCTGCTTGATATACAGCGCCCTCAGGGCTTAAGCAGTCCATGATCTTAGCCTTACCGCCAAATGCAGCGACGTTCATGCCTCCGCCTATAACTTTGCCAAATGTGATAAGATCAGCATCGACCTCGTGCAATGGATATGAGCCAAGGCGAGAAGCTCTAAAACCGCTCATAACCTCATCAAGAATGAGCACTGCGCCAAATTTATCGCAAAGCACTCTAAGCTCCTGCAAGAATTTCTTATCAGCTGGCACAAGCCCCATATTTCCAGCGATAGGCTCGATTATGACGACGCCTATTTTGTCTTTGTTGTTTTCAAAGATGGCTCTTACACTCTCTATATCGTTGTAGATAGCTAAAAACGTATTTTTCACAACATCTTGTGGCACGCCGCCGCTTGAAGCGTTGCCGTATGTCGTAGCGCCACTTCCTGCTTTGATAAGAAGTGCGTCGCTGTGTCCGTGGTAGCAGCCTTCAAATTTGATAAGGCCGTCTTTTTTAGCATATCCTCTAGCCACTCTGATAGCGCTCATGGTAGCCTCTGTACCAGAGCTAACGAAGCGAATTTTATCTATTTGTTTAAACTCATCACATATTAGTTTTGCTAGAGCGGTCTCTTTTGGTGAGGGAGCGCCATAAGATACGCCTTGTTTTACAGCAGAGATGATCGCCTCTTCTATGTCTTTGTCGCAGTGACCAAAGATGAGCGGACCCCAGCTTTGGATGAAGTCAAGGTACTTTTTGCCCTCGACGTCGTATAGATAAGCTCCCCTAGCATGATCTATCATCACAGGCTCGCCTCCAACACTGCCAAATGCACGAACAGGTGAATTTACGCCGCCTGGGATATATTTTTTAGCTTCGCTAAATGCCTCTTTATTTGTCATTTTTTATCCTTTTGATTTTGTGTTTTTAAATTTGTCTTTTGATTATCTTTTTGATTTATTGCTGGTTTTGCTGGTGTCTTTTGCGCCTGCGTGTTAGCTGGCTTTGCGGG
Source organism: Campylobacter concisus (assembly GCA_963516555.1). Lineage (GTDB taxonomy): Bacteria > Campylobacterota > Campylobacteria > Campylobacterales > Campylobacteraceae > Campylobacter_A > Campylobacter_A concisus_BA. Next base: position 1,039 of record CAUQCU010000006.1, read on the forward strand.
CTCAGCTGGCTTAGCTGGCTTAGCAGGGGCACTCTTAGCTGGCTCTGCTGGCTTTGCAACAGGCGCAGCTTTGGCAGGTTCAGGCTGTTTTTGCGTAGCAGCAGGTGCGGCTGGCTTGGTTAAATTTTGTGTTTTTGGCGCTTTTGCAGGAGGTTTCATCTGATTTGTGATGTATTCATAAAGGATAGTTGTCTCCTCGTCTGTCAAAAAGTAGCTTGGCATGACGCCTTTTGGCTTTGTTAGAGCGGCTTTAAAGCTTTCAAATTCTATATCATTTATCTTTGGCGCTCTAAGTTCATCATCTACCGTTTTGTTTGCCTTTTTGTCAAAGTGCTTGTATTTAGAGATTAGGCTGCCTTCGCCCTTTGCGCCGTGACATTTGTCACATCCTATGCCACGTGGATTTAGGTAGAGCATCTTGGCGTACTCGGTCTTTGTGATAAAATCAGCACCAAAAATCGCCACGCAAAAAAGCAAAATCAAAAAAACAGACCTCATAAACCTCTCTTTTAAAAATTTAATTTATTTTTAGGTATGATACCACCCTTGTGATTAAAAAAGCTTTTAAGTAAGGATTGAATATGAAAATTTTAGACGGAAAAGCCGTATCTTTAAAGGTCAAAGAAAGCGTAAAAGTAAGAGCCGATGAGCTAAAGAAATTTGGTGTCGAGCCAACCTTAGCTGTCGTCTTGGTCGGCGAAGATAAGGCATCTCAAACATACGTTAGAGCCAAAGAGAAAGCCTGCAACGAATACGGCATAAAAAGCGTCGCTCACCGTCTAAGCGAAAATACAACACAAAACGAGCTACTTGCCCTTATAAACGTGCTAAATTTAGACGATAGCATCCATGGCATCTTGGTTCAATTGCCACTACCAAAGCACATCGATACAAATGTCGTGCTCGCAGCGATCGATCCACGAAAAGACGTAGATGGCTTTCACGCTGTAAATGTTGGCAAGCTTGTTAGCGGGCTTGACGGCTTCGTGCCTTGCACACCGCTTGGCGTGATGGAAATTTTAAAAGAGTATGGCATAGAAGTGGCTGGGCTAAATGCAGTGGTGATCGGCAGAAGCAACATCGTTGGCAAGCCTATGGCAAATTTACTCCTAAATGCCTCTGCAACGGTTACTGTGACGCATAGCAAGACTAAAAATTTAAAAGAAATTTGCAAAAATGCTGACCTCATAGTTGCAGCCATTGGCAAGCCATTTTTCTTAAAGGCTGATATGGTAAAAGATGGCGCGGTAGTCGTTGATGTAGGCATAAACAGACTTGATGATGGCAGGCTTGTGGGCGATGTGGATTTTGAAGAGGTCGCACCAAAATGCTCATATATCACGCCAGTACCAGGCGGCGTGGGACCTATGACCATAGCCATGCTTTTAAACAACACCATCCTTGCTGCACAGGCAAAAAAAATTAAAGAGTGAGATAATGAAGAGAGCTTTTACTAAATTTTATGACTTTTGCTCGAGCTGGACAGGCACGGTTATCATCGTTTTGCTTGTCATTTTCTTTGTAGCTCAAGCCTTTGTGATCCCGTCTGGTTCGATGAAAAACACGCTTTTGGTTGGGGATTTTTTATTTGCTAAAAAGTATGTTTATGGCATACCAACACCAAGAATTCCATGGATTGAGATGAAAATTTTACCTGAGCTAAATGACAATGGTCACCTCATCACAGGCGATGGTCCTGCAAGGGGCGATATAGTCGTATTTCGCTATCCAAACGATGAGAAAACTCACTTTGTAAAGCGCTGCTTTGCAACCAGCGAGGACGAGATCGTTTTTACTGAAAAAGCCCTATATCTACGCCCAAAAGAGGGAGATAGCTTCATAAAGGCAAACTGCCGTGAAAATTTAAACGGCAAAGATAGCAAATTTGGCTACTCATGTAGCGATGTTGTCGAGCTTGATGGCAAACTTTTCATAAAAGAGCCATATAGATTTAGCGGCATCCACTACGACGAAAATGTAAATTTATTTGAGCAAATGGTTTTCATGCTAAATACAAACAAATCAAACGTCTTTATGAAGCCAGCGCTAATTAGCTCACTACCGCAAAATCCAAATTTTAACTTTAACGCTTTTTACGTCAAAGTGCCAAAAGATGAGTACTTTATGATAGGCGACAACCGCGACCACTCAAACGATAGTCGTTTTTGGGGAAGCGTAGCTTACAAAGATATAGTTGGACAGCCTTGGTTTATATATTTTAGCTGGGACAGCAACTACAATGTGCGCTGGGAGCGTATCGGACGCTTTGTAGATACGATAGAAAACGATGAGTTTTTCACAAAACAAGCTTTAAAAGAAGGAGAAGTTGATGGACTTCACTAATTTTGACCCTATCAAAGTCGCCACTATCGTCCTCTCTTTAATAATCGCCATCGTCGGTCACGAGATCGCTCACGGATATGTCGCTTATAAATTTGGTGACAACACCGCAAAAAATCTTGGCAGACTTAGCATAAATCCCATAAAACACATCGATCTTGTTGGCACTATCATCGTGCCACTGGTGCTTTATCTAAGCACTGGTATGATGTTTGGCTGGGCAAAACCAGTGCCTGTAAATACCTACACAGTCGTGCGAAATGGCGGCTACAAGGCAGCCATCTACGTAAGTCTAGCTGGCATTTGCTACAACGTCATCTTAGGCATCTTATCGCTTTTTGTGCTAAAGGCTCTGCTAAATATAGAAACCTTTGAAATTTTACTTCAGTTTTTATTTACGCTTGCGCTTTTAAATTTGATGTTAGCCATCTTTAATCTCTACCCGATCCCGCCACTTGATGGCTTTCACGCAGTTGAGTACGCGCTTAGAAATTTTGGCTTTCACGCACTAGCTGAAAAGCTAGAGGGCATCTCGCGATATGGCTTTGTCATCCTTATCATCATCCTCGTCTCGCCTTTAAAAGATACTATCTTTTATCCGACAAGATACGTTTTAGATATCGCGAGCACCTTTATAAATGGCTAAATTTAGAGCAAATTCGCTCTAAATTTTTGACTTTGTGATCTTATAAGAGTACTCTTTTTTAAATTCCTCTTTTGGCGCAAGGCTAAATTTAAGCTCCACCTTGCCATCTTTGCTGATATCTTTTTTATCAAAGCCCTTTATCTCGACCTTTACCGCCTCGTCGGCAGAGACTGGCACGCGATCAACCAAAGTGACATCGACACTTTTACTTGAGTTGTTTTTGACACTTATCTCATAGCCCTCTTCGCTTATGCGCTCCTTGCCAAGAAGCGAGCTCTTTTTAAATTTATTTAAGCGCTCTTTTTTAAGCTCGATTAGCTCGTTTTGTCCCAAAAATAGCTGCACTGGCTCATCTTTAGCTTTCATCTCAAACTCGCTTGGACTACCAACACTCACGCCATTAACATAAAACTGCGTTTTAGCTGGCGTTAGATCGTCATTTAGCTTAAGGCTAGCCACGTTATATGCCTTTAACGAGCCGTAAAAATCAGCAAAAACGCTAAAATTTGCATCCATTTTTTGCGTATCATAAGTTATATATTTGCTCTCGCCTTTTGCTAAATTTATCTCATCTATCTTCCAAATTTTGGCAAACTCATTCTCATCTCTTTGCACACGCATATCAGCGACCTCAGCGGTGACTTTCGCAGCTCTTAGCATATTTTTTGAAGCACCGTAACCATCAGCCTCTACCTCACTCTCCTCGTACCAAGGGTAAAATTTACTTGGAGCAAGCTCTTTTTGATATCTGGTCGGATAGATAGCGAGTTTTAAATTTTTAACATCGCTGGCAAATGGGTTGGTGAGCAAAATTTCTTGTTTTATCAAGATATTTTTGTTTTTTGTGTCTGCATAAATTTCATTTAGCGTCTTTGGGGCCTCATCATCCATATATGATAGCGTCGCCTCTTTTGGGTCGCAAGCAAATTTCATATCAAGCTGCAAAAATCCAGCCATCTCGCTCTTTGGCTCATTTTCTTTAAGCGCTTCAAGCTCACTTTTAGCAGCTGAAATTTTCTCGATATTTTCTAGGCTAAATTTATAAAACTCATCAGCTCTTTTTGTCACATCGTTACTTTTGTTTTCTTCCACCAAAGCTTGTTCTATAAACCTACCTCTTGCATCTAGCGCCTCAATCTTACTACTTAAATTTGCAACTTCTTGCTTCCATTTTATGTAACTTGGGCTATTTTCTTCGCTGATCTTTTTTAGATAAGCATTCGCGTCACAATCCCCATTTATAGTGATGTTCTCACTCTGCACACCCTCTGGCACAAAGGCGCTAAAAGAGCTATTTGCGTCACTAAATTTTTGAGTGATGATGGTTTGATCTGTGTAGATCTCTATTAGATTTTCATTTGCAAAGGCTAGCGTAGAAGCTACTAAAAAGAGTGCTTTTTTCACATTTTCTCCTTTAAATTTTTGGTAAATTATAGCTTCATTTTGGCTGAGAGTAAAATTTTATTTTAATGCAACTTTGACTATAATCAACAAAAAATTTAACGGACTTTTCATGAAGATAGACAAAGTTTTCTTAGCTAGCGATCACGCTGGTTTTGAGCTAAAAAACGAGCTTAAAGAGGCTATTAAAGGGCTTGGATACGAAGTGGTTGATCTTGGCACAAACGATAAAAATAGCGTTGATTACCCTGATTATGCGCATTTGCTAGCGAGCAAGCTTGAGCCTAACTGCTACGGCGTGCTAGTTTGTGGCACAGGCATAGGCATATCAATAGCTGCAAACAGGCACAAAAACGTAAGATGTGCCCTTTGCCACGACGAATTTACCGCAAGGCTTGCAAGAGAGCACAACGACGCAAACGTAATCGCTTTTGGCGCAAGAGTTATTGGCGCTGGTGTGGCTATCTCGGCGGTTGAAGCCTTTTTAAAGACTGAGTTTGAAGGCGGCAGACACGAAAGAAGAGTCAAAAAAATAGAGCTTGAGGCAGGCAAATGATAGGCGAGTGGATCGTTTTTACCGCTCTTGTTTGTGCTGCGATCTACCTAACCGTCATGGTTTTTTACTTCAAAACGCTTCTAAAAAAAGAGCGTGCGACAAAAGATTTTATGAAAAATAACCTCCAAGACACCGAGGTCGTCATAAGAAAATTTCAGATCCAACTTCAACGAAGTCTAGGCAATATCGACATCTTGACAGACGAGCTAAACAAAACCAAAAACGACGTAACCTCACTTCGCACAAGAAACTCCCAGTACCGCTTAGAAAACGACAAGCTAAGACAACGCATACGTGAGCTTGAAGGCAAGATCGAAGCGCTACTTTAACATCAAATTTAAGGAAATTTATGAAAATTTTAGATCAAAAGGGCAAAGAATTTTTACTAAACTCTATTCGCTGCATAAACGACTTTCCAAAGCCTGGCATAGTCTTTCGTGACATCACGACTCTGCTAAATAACAAAGAGGCATTTAACTTTTTGATAGATCATTTGGTGGCTAGATATGAGGGCGCTAGTATCGACTACATCGCTGGCATAGAGTCTCGTGGCTTCATCTTTGGCGCGGCGCTTGCAGCAAGGCTAAGGCTGCCTTTTGTGCCTATTCGCAAGCCAAAAAAACTGCCTTTTATCACGCTTTCTCAAAAATATAGCCTAGAATACGGCGTCGATGAAGTGCAAATTCACATCGATGCTTTTGGAGAAAAAGCGGGCGCTAGAGTGCTTTTGATGGATGATCTCATAGCCACTGGTGGCACTGCAAAAGCTTCAGTTGAGCTTATCAATCAAACTAACGCAACCTGCGTAGAAGCTTGCTTTCTAATAGATCTAGTCGATCTAAAAGGTAGCGAAAAGCTAAAGTCGCTTACTAAAATTTACAGCGTTTTAGAGGTTTAGAATGGAAGAGTTTTTTATAGAACTGCTTAAAGAGTACGGCTACATCATACTTTTTGTCTGGTGTATCATGGAGGGCGAGATGGCCTTAATAATGGCTGGAATTCTCGCTCACACCACGCACATGCACATCGCACTTGCTATCTTTGTGGCTGGACTTGGAGGCTTTGTGGGAGATCAAATTTACTTCTACCTTGGCCGTTACAATAAAAAATACATCGCAAAAAGGCTTCACACACAGCGGAGAAAATTTGCAGTGGCGCACATAATGCTGAAAAAATACGGCTGGCCGATCATCTTTTTGCAACGCTATATGTATGGCTTTCGTGTCATCATACCGCTTTGCATAGGACTTACCGGCTATGACGCTAAAAAATACGCCTTTATAAATTTGATCAGCGCTTGGTGCTGGGCGGCGATCACCACCATACCTGCTTGGATACTTGGCGAGCATATATTAGTGCTGCTTCAAAAAGCAAAAGAGCACTGGTACGTAGCTATCCCAGTGGTTGCCATATTTATGGGGCTTTTAATCTACACATTTAAGCGCATCGAAAATAAAATTTTAAACGAAAGGAGAGACAGAAGACATGCAGTTTCAAATAGTTGATAAAAAATTAAAAGATATAAAAGCTGATATTGAACTAATTTTCGTAGTAGATAAGGAGTTAAAACATAAATTTATAGGCGATAAAGAGGCTATTAAATTTAATAATTACAAAGGCGATAGCATCCTCATCCTAAGCGAGGCAAAAAGGGCCTACGTGCCACTTTCTAAGCTTGATCTTGACGAGTTTAGAGTTGCAGCTGCTAAAGCTTATAACGCTCTAAAGTCACTAAACATTAAGAGCATAAAGCTAGCTTCTTACGTAGCGCAGTGCCAAAAACTAAGCTTTGAAGCACTTGCTGAGGGCTTTTTGCTTGGAAGTTATGAATTTAACAAGTATAAAGAAAAAAAAGAGAGATACACCCTAAAAGAGATCATCTTTTCTACTGAAGAATTTGCTGGCAAAAAGATCGATCTAGAGGCTGCAAACGAGGGCTTTAAAGAGGCAGAGATAATAGCAAGTGCTACAAATTTCGCAAAAGATATCGTAAATGAAATCCCAGAAATTTACACACCGCAAAAGATGGCGCAGGACGCTTTAAATTTAGCCAAAAACATCGCCAGTATAAAGTGCGAGGTCTATGACGAGAAATTTCTAGCAAAAGAGAATATGAACGCATTTTTGGCGGTAAATCGCGCAAGTGTGCATAAACCAAGACTCATCCACCTAACCTACAAACCTAAAAAGTCTAAAAAACGTATCATCTTTGTCGGCAAAGGGCTAACATACGATAGTGGCGGCCTTAGCTTGAAGCCTGCTGATTATATGCTAACAATGAAATCAGACAAAAGCGGCGCAGCAGCAGCCCTTGGCATCATAAAAGGTGCTGCGGAGTTAAATTTACCATTTGAAATTCATGCCATTTTGGGTGCTACTGAAAATATGATCGGTGGCAACGCTTATAAGCCTGATGACGTGCTTATTTCAAGAAGCGGCGTTAGCATAGAGGTGAGAAACACCGACGCAGAGGGACGTTTGGTCTTGGCTGACTGCCTAAGCTACGCGCAAGACTTTAAGCCAGACATCTTAATCGATATGGCAACCCTAACTGGCGCTTGCGTCGTGGGGCTTGGTGAATACACAACAGGCATCATGGGCAACAGCGAGAGCCTAAAAAGCGAGTTTAAAAACAAGATAAAAGATAGCGGCGAGCTAGCGACTACGCTTGATTTTAACCCTTATCTTAGCGAGCTCATAAAAAGCCAGATCGCAGACGTTAGCAACTGCGCCTCAAGCAGATATGGCGGCGCGATCACAGCTGGCATGTTTTTAGCTAAATTTATCAAAGATGAGTACAAAGATAAGTGGCTGCACCTTGATATCGCAGGTCCAGCATACCGCGAAAAGGCTTGGGGATACAACCAAGCAGGTGCGAGCGGGGCTGGCGTGAGGATGAATTTATACTTTTTACAAGCACTTAGCAAGGAGAATTGATGGGACTTTCAGTTGGAATCGTAGGCCTACCAAATGTGGGCAAATCAACGACATTTAACGCACTTACAAAGGCACAAAACGCCGAGAGTGCGAACTATCCGTTTTGCACTATCGAGCCAAACAAAGCCATCGTGCCAGTGCCTGATAAGCGCTTAAATGAGCTTGCAAATATAGTAAGTCCTAATAAAATTCAATATTCAACCATCGAATTTGTCGATATCGCAGGCCTTGTAAAAGGAGCAAGCTCTGGCGAGGGACTTGGCAATAAATTTTTATCAAACATCAGAGAGACCGAGCTTATTTTGCACATCGTTCGCTGCTTTGAGGATGAGAACATCACTCACGTCGAGGGTAGCGTCGATCCAGTAAGAGACATCGAGATCATCCAAACCGAGCTGATACTAGCTGACATCGAGCAGCTTAATAAAAAGATAGAAAAGCTCACAAGAGAGGCGAAAGCAAATGCAAAAGGCGCAAAAGAGGCGCTTGAGATAGCAAATTTGCTTCTTGCTCACCTAAATGAAGGCAAAAGTGCAAGTAGCTTTGAGCAAAGAGAAAGTGAGGCTTTTTTGGCGCTAAACAAAGAGCTAAGGCTTCTAAGCGCAAAAGAGGTAGTTTATGGCGCAAACGTCGATGAAGAGGGGCTTAGCGAAGATAATAAATTTGTAAAAGCGCTAAAAGAGTATGCTAAGGCCTCAGACCACGAGGTGATCAAGCTTTGCGCCAAGGTCGAAGAGGAGCTAATAGGTCTAAGCGACGAAGAGGCGCACGAGTTTTTGGCATCTCTTGGCACGAGTGAGAGCGGACTTGAGAAGATCATCAAAACGTCTTTTGCTAAGCTAAATTTGATAAGCTATTTCACTGCTGGCGTCGTAGAAGTAAGGGCTTGGACGATCACAAATGGCTGGAAAGCACCAAAAGCAGCAAGTGTCATCCACAATGACTTTGAGAGGGGCTTTATCAGAGCTGAAGTGATAAGCTATGATGACTACATCGCACATGGCGGCGAAAACGGAGCCAAAGAGGCTGGCAAGATGAGACTTGAAGGCAAAGACTACGTCGTGCAAGATGGCGATGTTATGCACTTTAGGTTTAATGTCTAAAATTTTACAAGGTTTTTACCTTGTAAAATTCACTTGTAAAAGATCAAATTTAAATTTTTTAATCGCCGCAACTAACTTGGCTTAAATTTATCTAGCAGATAAATTTTTAAAATCTGCAAAATTTAACTTTTAAATTTTTATACTCGTTATATACATACAAAAATGACTAGGATTAAATTTACCATAGCATTAGTTATCTTTTTTGTATTTATACAAGGCTTTTAGCGATACCATAAAAACTCAACTTACCAAAAACAAAAAGGTATTTGTGTAAAATGTAATGAGCATTTTGATATAAGTGATATGGAAGCTGATCACATAACTCCATGGAGCGAGGGTGGAAAGACAATAGCTCAAAATTGCCAGATGCTTTGTAAAAATTGTAATAGGATAAAATCAAATAGGTGATTAAGACTGAATAGATTTTTTCACTAGAGTATAGAATTCTTGTTTGTTTTTAGGTTTATTGCATTTTGTCATAGGATGAAATTTAGTTATTTCTCCTATTAGTTTTTGATCTTTAGTGTATATTTTGACTTTTTTGCCAGTTATAAGATTGTGTAACCTGCAATCGTTAATGTAATCATCAAACGCTATACAATTATCGCATGTTTGTTTTCTCATGATAATCCTTTTAATATGGTGGAGAATAGTATTATAATATTGTTTTATAGTATCTTACTATCAGGCGAGTAGTAAGATACTACTATAAGTAAGTAAAATTATTTTCTTTCTACTGTTGTGCTAGCACTACTAAAGAATATAAGTTTTTTTAGTGGTTTTACATCAGCTGGAGCTTTATCAAAATAACCATCAGAGTCTATACATTGTAATTGTCCTCTAACCTTTATTTTTGCGTATCTAAAATTATTATCGTTTGTTAGTTCAAATTGTGCATAATTTGCTAAATCATATCTGCCTATACCACCAACTTCTAAATCTTGATCATCTTTATCATAAACTACATATCTTTCTTGTCTTCGATCGTTTTTATCAGTATTTATTAATTTATATTTTACATCTGCTACAAGCCAGTCATATTTAGTAGTTGTGTCTTGGCATGCTTCTTTAAAACTTCTTGCTACTTTTCCACTAACACCATCACTATTCCAGCAACCTGACAATGCTAGAGCTATGATGCCACTTAATGCTAATAATGAAACTTTTTTCATATACTGTCCTTTTATATTTTTTAAATTTAAGCTCTAAAAACAATTCATTTTTTCTAAATTTTCCTTGCGGAAATGAAAAATTTATGTTTTTCATCGCTTAGTTGGCTATTTTATCCTTTTATTTTTAAAGTTTTCATTTTATGCGACTTTAAAATCTAAACCTCTTTTGCGCTGTTTTTAAAGACATTTACCACGCTGGCTCGTTTGTGGCAAATTTCAGCATACTCTTTCTCGCTTTTTGAGTCATAGACTATGCCAGCTCCAGCTCCGACAAAGACGTTGCTAAAGCCGTTTTTAGCTGGCACAAAGATGGCTGAGCGGATGAGGATCGCCACCTGAGCGTCGCCATTAAAATGCAAAAATCCAATGCCCCCGCCATAGATATTTCTCTCAGAAATTTCAAGCTCGTTTATGATCTGCATCGCTCTGATCTTTGGCGCGCCACTTAGCGTGCCAGCCGGGAAGATGCTAGCTAGCACGTCAAAAAGATTAAGCTCCCTAGCGCACTTGCCATAGACGTCGCTAACGATATGCATCACTTTTTCAAATTTCTGGATATGCATCGCATTTTTTACCGCCACGCTCTTTGGCTCTGAGACCCTGCCGATGTCATTTCTTGCAAGATCGATTAGCATTTTGTGTTCAGCTAGCTCCTTTTCGTCGCTTAGTAGCTCATTTTCAAGTGCCGCATCAGCGTTTGCGTCGCCACCTCTTGGTCTTGTGCCTGCGATTGGTGCTACAAAAATTTGCTCACTTTTCATCTCAAAAACAAGCTCAGGCGACGAACCGACCACATCACCATAAGGCGTAGGAAAATGAAACATATATGGGCTAGGATTTGCGTTAGCTAGCTTTTTGTAAAAGTCCAGGCTGCTCATATTCGTTGAAATTTCAAGTAGCTCCCCAAGCACCACCTGAAAGACGTCGCCGCTTCTTATATACTCTTTTGCCACTTCAACCATATCTTCAAAGTGTTTCTTTTCGCCACTAAGATCAGTTTTTATGCTAAATTCACACTCTTTTTCGCCCTTATGCTCTGCCTTTAAATTTAACAAAAAGTCATAATACCTCTCTTTATCTCCATAAAAAGTGTAAATTTTACTCATCTTATCAAAGTGCAGATATGCTTTCGCGTCGGCATAGATAAATTTTGGAAACTCATACTTTTTAGCCTTCTCTTCACCGATATACTCGAAGTATCTCACGCCATCATAAGCAAAGACGCCAAAAAGTCCGGCAAAAGGTGCGAGTGATCTGTTACGATTAGTATCAAAGTAGCTTCTAAGCCCGTAAAAGTCCATATCCTTTTCGTCGATATATTCGCAGTCGATGCCGATTATCGTTTGCGTCTTGTCTTCAGCAAGGTAGCTATTTTTAAATTTCTCTCTGATCGCTTCATAATAAAAGAGTGGTTGTTCTAGGAGCATATTTTTCCTTTTAAATTTTTATTGATTATAAAAAATTTTCGCTTTTACTTTTTAGAATTTTGGCTAAATTTTTAAATTTACCCCTTTTTTACTATTTTTTTAAGAGCCCCTTGGCTAAAATTTGCGCCAGTTGAGGGAGAAAAAATGCTTTTTGTAGAACTATTTATAATCGGTATCGGCGTTGGTTACATCGCTGGGTTTTTTGGCATAGGTGGCGGCACAGTCGTCGTTCCTATCATGGTCGCCTTTGGATACGACGTGAAAACAGCCATTGGCATAAGCGTCATGCAGATGATCTTTAGCGCGACATTTGGCTCGTATCTAAACTACAGGGCTGGGCTTTTAAAGCTAGATCGTGGCGTGGTTTTGGGGCTTGGAGGCTTGGTTGGAGCTAGCTTTAGTGGCATCATCGTGTCGCACGCACCTGCACTCTTACTTGAGTCTATGCTACTTGCGACATTTGTCTTTTCGCTTATAAAACTATACTTTTCACCAAACAGCGACGGCTCAAATGCGAATAATTCACTCTTTTTGCTATTTTTAGTTGGCGTTTTTGTTGGCGTTTTTGCCATTAGCATCGGCATCGGCGGAGGTGTCTTTATCGCTCCTATCTTGGTTGGCTTTTTACGTTATGAGCTTAAAAAAGCCGTTTCTATGGGCGTGTTTTTCGTTATGTTTGCAGCCATTGCTGGCTTCATCTCACTCTCACTAAATGGTCACATCTCATACGCTGAGGGCACATTTTTAGGTCTTGGCTCGCTAATAGGCGCATACTTTGGCACCAAAAAGACGCAACATACCGACAAAAAAACACTTAAAAAATGGTTTTTGGTCTTTTACATAGCGATGATATGTTTGATATTAAAAGATATGTTTTTTGAGTAAGAGCATGGCTAAATTTGCCACGCTCTTTTTAAATTTCTTCAAAAAAGTAAGCTTCGCTTAGTTTAAAAGCAAGCTCTTTTAGCTCATCTTCGCTTAAATTTACGCCCTTTGCGATCTCTTTAAGGCTGGCCTTGCCGTCAAATTTCAATGTAGCTTTGATCTCTTCATGGCTTAAGCTTAGCTTGCCATTTAGCTCATTTGCTAAAGATATGACTGGCGAGTTAGCCTCCAGAAAATACCCCAGATACGCAGCAGCTCTAGGCTTTAGCCTAGTTTTTTTAGGCTCATAAGCAAGTGCAGCAAGCTTTGAAGATGAAATTTTAGTGTTTTGATCGTTTAAAATTTCAAGTAGCCCCATAAATGCTTCGCCCTCGCTCTCTCCAAGTGCAGCCTTTACTTCGCTTAAATTTAGACTTTGCGGATAGGCTTTGCTTAAAATTTCTTGCGTTTTTGTCCTTGGCTGCTCACTAAAGTAGGCAAAATGTAAGCTATTTAGCTCGCTCTCTCCAAGCACCGCGTCAAAGTCATCAGCGCCTTCAAGCCTTTCTTTGTGCGCGATAAGGCTTTTTCTAAAGGATCTATTAAACAAAAAGTCGTTTAGCTGCTCTTTTTTGATGCGAGTGTTGTAGCTTTGCTCGATGTGCGCGTCAAAGCGGTAGATCCCAGTCGAGCTTGCAAAGATATCGTTTAGCGAGGCGTCTATGACGTAGCAAAGCCCGTGTTTATCGATGTGTTTAGCAAATTTATGAAAGTATGTTGGCTCATTACTCGCCTCCAAAAAGTCATGCAAAATGTAATAATCACTCCCCTTTGCGATGATGCCTTGTAAGAAATTTAACTGCGTCAAAAGTAGCTTCATGCTGTCTTTATAGACGACGTCGCTTTGGTTTTGCAGGCTAAATTTCAAGTAATCCTGCAAGAAATTTAACTCATCTTTTATGTGAGAAAGTGCCTCTTTGCTCTCCTTGCCAGCGCTTGCAAAAAGCATGAAGTCCCTTAAGATATCAAGGCTCTTCCAGCCTGGGTAGGTGTTATAAGAGACGTAGGCGATGCCATCTTTGCTAAGTAGTGCCTTTATCGTAGCTAGCAGCGCGTCTCTTACGTTTGAGCTCACCCAGCTATAAACGCCATGAGCGATGATGTAGTCAAACTCGCCAAGCTCCTTGATATCGTGCTCATTCATGTGCAAAAAGTCACGTTCAAGAAGGGTGAAATTTTCTAATTTCATCTTCTTTGCGATCTTGTTGCCCTCTTCTACTTGGTGGCTTGAGATGTCGATGCCAACGACCTTTGCCTCTTTGTGTGAAGCTGCAAATGGCAAGATATTGCCGCCGTATGACGAGCCAAGCTCAAGCACTCTAGCATCTTTTAAATTTACTGCCTTTAAGCCCAGAAATTTAGCAACCGCCTCTATCCTAACGGGCGAGCAGTCGCTAAATGCAGCTGAGAAATAAGGAATTTCGTCGTAAGATTTTTTTGCCTTGTTCATCAGCCGTGCTTTCTGGCAAATTCTCTCATGAACTCGCCAAGTTTCTCAACGTCGCTTTGGCTAACGGCGTTGTAGATAGAGGCTCTTATGCCGCCAAGATGTCTGTGGCCTTTTAGCCCTAGCATGCCCTCTTTTAGCGCTTCTTCGACAAAAACTGGCTCAAGCGCATGATCTTTTGGTATCGTAAAGCTCACGTTCATATCTGACCTGCTTGATTTTTTGGCATGTCCCACGTAAAAGCCATTTGAGCTGTCTATGATGCTATAGAGCGTGCTTGCTTTTTTGGCATTTATCTTCTCAACCTCGGCAAGTCCGCCAAGATCTAGCAGGTGCTGCATGGTTAAATTTAAAAGATAAATTCCAAAAGTTGGCGGTGTGTTGTAAAGTGAGTTTGCCTCTACGTGCGTTTTGTAGCGCAAAAACATAGGGACATTTTGGCTGCTCACGCGATCAACTAGGTCTTTTCTTAAAATGACGATAGTCACGCCGCTTGGGCCTGCATTTTTCTGAGCGCCGCCGTAAAGCAAGCCGATACTGCTAAAATCAAGCGGTCTAGCAAAAAAATCGCTCGAAGCATCGACAACTAGGGGCGATTTGGTCTTTGGCATAGCTTTATACTGCGTGCCGTAAATCGTGTTGTTTGAGCAGATGTAGGCGTAGTCGGCGTCGTCGCTAAATTTAAACTCAGGTATGTAAGAGAAATTTTCATCCTCACTGCTTGCGACGACATCTACATTTACGCCAAGCACTTTTGCCTCTTTGATCGCTTTGTTTGTCCAAACGCCAGTATTTGCGTATTCAGCCCTGCCACCTTGATATAAATTCATCGGTATCATGCTAAATTGCAAGTGTGCGCCACCTTGCAAAAATAAAATTTCATACTCATCGCCGATGCCGTAAAGCTTTCTTATCTTATCCATCGCACCAAAGTGGATCTCCTCAAAGGTCTTGCTTCTGTGGCTGATCTCCATGATCGAGTAGCCCTCGCCTCTGTAGTCGGTAAATTCGGCCTTTGCGTGCTCTAAAACATCTAATGGTATCGCGCTTGGGCCTGCGCTAAAGTTGATTTTTCTACTCATTTTTACTCCTTGATAATTGCTTTTTTATGTGTATTTTGCGAGATAAGCTCGATCTCATCGTCTATTTTTAAATCCCTAAGATCAGCCCTCTTGCCATCTTTTCTAACCTCGATAAGCCCCTTCGTGCTCTCAAAAAAGAGCTCCCTCATCTCATAAGCCTTCTCAAGCGAGCTAAGGGCCGAGCTAAGAAGCAAGAGCTTTCTTTGCACGGCGTTTGTTAGGGCGTTTTGCTTGTTTGTCACCTCGCTAAATTTTAGCTCGATCCTAGCTTTTAGGGCGTTTGATGAAAATTTAGAAAGTAGTAAATTTAGCAGATTTTGCTTCTTTGTGATCTTTAAATTTAAGGCGCTATCAAGATCGTCGCTGAGCCTATCAAGATACTGGAAAAACGCCTCTTCATCAGGCAAAAGATCAAGCATAGCTGCACTTGGTGTAAGCGATCTACGGTCTGCTACAAAGTCGCTTATAACGTAGTCGATCTCGTGGCCGATAGCGCTTATAACTGGCGTTTTTGTAGCGTAAATTTCACGTGCCAAACCCTCGTCGTTAAAGCACCAAAGGTCTTCTTTGCTGCCACCTCCGCGAGCCAAAACGATCACATCAACGCCGTATTTATCGGCTTTTCGCAAAGCTTTTATAAGCGAGCTTGGAGCATTTTCGCCCTGAGTTAGCGCGTCAAATATATAAATTTCACTTAGCCTCCAGCGGCTCGTGACGACTTTTAGCATATCCTGAAGTGCAGCTGAAGTGGCGCTTGTGACAAGGGCTATTTTCTTAGGTAAATTTGGTATTTCTTTTTTTACGCCGATGTCAAAAAGCCCCTCGTTTTCGAGCTTTTCTTTAAGCTGTCTAAACGCAAGCTCAAGCTCGCCCTCGCCATCAGGCAGCATAGCACTAGCCACTAGCTGATAAGACCCACTTGGCGAGTAGATGGTCACTTTGCCATAAATTTTGACCTTCAAGCCCTCTTTTGGCAGGAATTTCACCTTTTGGTTATTCATACGATACATCACAGCTGAGATGCTTGACTTTTCGTCCTTTAGCGTGAAGTACCAGTGCCCAGAAGCGTGCTTTGTTAGGCGCGAAATTTCGCCACTTACCTCGACATAGTCAAGGGTTGCCTCAAGCAGTGCCTTTGCTTTTTCGTTTAGCTCAGATACGCTAAGCATTTATTTCTTTGACCTTTTTAGCGATAAATAGCGTCGAGATATCCATGCTAAAGCCCTTGCAAAGCTCTATCTCAAAGCCAGCCTCCACAAGCTCATCGCAAAAGCTCTTTGCATCGAGGAAATTTTCTATCGAGCTTGGCAGATACTCGTATGCCTCTTTGTTTTTTGAGATAAAGCCCCCAATACTTGGCAAAATTTTACTTAGGTAAAAATCTCTTAGCGCGGTTATTAAGCCCTTTTTCTGGCGCTTTGTAAATTCAAGCACGACGACGTAGCCATCTGGGGCAAGCACTCTATTAAACTCTCTTAGTGCAGCCTTTCGCTCGACTACGTTTCTTATGCCGTAGCTTATGCTTAAAATTTGAGCCTCACCGCCTGCAAGCGTTGTATTATCAGCGTAGGCCTCTATAAATTTAAAATTTGGAAATTTTGCTCTCGCCTCTTTTAGCATGCCACTTGATGGATCGATACCAGTTAGGCTTTTCACCTCTACGCCAAATTCTTTTGCCATTTCGCTCCAAAGCCCCATCATATCGCCAGTGCCGCAAGCCACATCCACGATATTTATACTCTTGTTTTTAAAAATTTCTAGCATATATCTGCAAGCAAATTTCCTCCAGCTCACATCCACGCCAAGGCTTAGCACCCTGTTTGCGACGTCGTAAGTCGGAGCGATCTGGTTAAACATATCAACTATTTTTTCTTGTTTTTGCATAAATTTTAGACCTTTATATGTAGTAAATTTTTAAATTTCGCGAGATCTTGCGAGTTGCTTTTATAAATTTAAGCCGTTTTTTTAGTATCTCTTCTCTGGTTTTGTAAATTTGTTTGTAGATTTTACTCTCTAGTTTTTCTTTACCAGCAGCCACTGGCAAGCGCTCTAAGATGCCCAGCCAGACATCATAGTCTTGAAGCGCACCAAAGATCTCTTGCATATCTTTTAGCCGCTCTTCATACTTTTTAAGCCCGTCAAAATAAAAAATCTCACTCAAAAACTCGTATGTGTATCTCACCTTTTTAAGCTCGATCCTGATCTTATGAAAACTCTCGTTTGGGCAGTCTTGATCTAGGCTTTTTAGCCTTTTTTGAGCTAATACCATAAGTGTTCTTAGCTTAAACGAGCCAAGGCGCGAAAGGCTTACATCAAAGAGCTTTGATCCATAAAACTCGCCCTCGTTTAAAAATATCTCCCACTCTTTTAAAAAGGCGTAGTTTTCCTCATCGCTAAGGTAACTTTTAACGTTTTCATACTCTAAATTTAGAGCCTTTTGCACAAAATAAATTAGCTCATTTGCATGCTTTTGCTCGCTTAAAAAGCCTAAAAATATGTCTAAGTCTCGCTTTTTGTTGGTTGAGTTTGCCAAAATTTTAAAATTCTCTCCAAAAAAAAGCGTCACTTTCTCATCAAAAACTCCGTTAAAAATTTTAAGTAGCGACCTAACTTTTCTTAAATTTACTCGCAGACTATGTAAAATTTCTTCGTCGTGATTTTGCAGATAGTCGCTCTTTAGCCTCTTTATCTCTTTAAATATACTTAAAAATAAAGCTCTTAAAGCCTCGCCACTTTTTAAATTTGCAGCAAAATTTGGCGAAATTTCTTTGTTTTTAAAGACATTGTAGGCTCTTTTGTAGTCGATTTGTTCATTTTCATTTGCGTGAATGGCAAGAAATTTGTTTTTATATCTTTTATCGCAGGTGACATCGGCCTTACAAAACTGCTCCAAAAAAGCTGGCAGTTTAAAATATACAGCCTCGTTTTCATCAGCAAATTCAATCTCAAATGTGCAAAGTCCATTTAAGCTATCTTTAAAAACATCGATGTTGCAAGGATTGTTGTTTAGCCGAAAAATGTATCTATCTTTTGTGATGACGCGCCCGATGCGGTTTTTTAGAGCCTTTTTAAACTCCACCTTTTCGCAAAATTCCTCATTTTCTTCTCTTATAAGATCTTTGCCAACCTTGATCGTTTTTATAAATTTACCCTCTTCGCTTCTGAAGCGGATCTCTTCATTTTGCGTGATCTTGGTGTAAAACTGAGAAATTTTAAGGTGCTTAAAAACTAGCCCAGCCTCTTTTAGAAAATCTAGAATTTGAGAATTTTTGAGTAAAAATTTACGCTCTATCTCCAAACCCACATTTTTCTCCGAAATTTTTTGCTTATTTTAGCGAGTTAGTGCTTAAAATAATGAGAAAAAAGCTAATTTCAGGCTTGTTTGAAGTGTTTTATGAAGAAAAATAAAAATTTATGTTGCGTAGTGCAACATAAATTTTGCCTTATCGGCAGTGTTTACAGCTTTTTACGCTAGCAACGATATTTAGGCGCTCGATGATGTTACCGATCTTTTTTTCAAGCGCTTCTTGGTATTTGCCAAGCTCTGAGTCATCATAGCTCATATCCTCGACGCTACCGCAGTTTTCGCAAACCACGTGGATGTGCGGATGCTCATAAATGTCGTATCTCGCCTTTTGATTGACAATATTTACTTCAACCACTAGACCCTCGTCTTTTAGAGTGTTTAGGTTTTTATAGACAGTTGCGAGCGAAACTGATGGATTTTCTTTCAAAATTTCATCATAAAGCTCATCGATCGTTGGATGTGTATGACGATCAAGAATTCTCAAAACGCTAAGACGCTGCGGCGTTACTTTAAGCCCAGACTGTTTTAGCAACGATACATATTGCATAATTTTCCCCTATACAAATTTTTGCTTTATGCTAGCAAAAGTAATATTAAACGTTTCTTTATTAAATGATATTAATTATTCTCTAGTAATTTTTGGGTAATTTGCTCAGCGCTTATGCCAAGGCTCTTTTCGACCTCAGCTGTCGAGCCATGCTGGATAAATTTATCATCATACTCAAAGCTAACAACGCTTACATTTGATATGCCATTTTCTTGTAAAAATGCACTTACAATCTCGCCAACACCGCCTTTTTTAGCGCTATCACTAAAGATATACCACTTTTTAGTGCGTTTTGCTAGTTCACATAAAAGCTCTCTATCAAGCGGCTTGACAAAGACTAGATCGACAAGGATAGCCTCAAGCTTGCCAGCTAGTAAATTTCTAACCAAATTTGCCCTGCCAACGCCATTGCCATAGCCTAAAAATGCGGTATCCGACTCTGCGTCAGCCAAAATTTCACCCTTGCCAAACTCTAGCGGCTTAGCCTTAAATTCATCCCTTAAAATAAACGCCCCACGCGGATATCTAAACGCGCTAACACCCTTGTAAGAGTAGGCAAATTCCATAACATTTTTCATGCTCTCTTCGCACCTTGGAGCAAAAAGAACCATGTTTGGCACAGCGTTTAAAAAGCTGATATCAAAAGCGCCCTGATGTGTTTCGCCGTCCTCGCCCACTATGCCCGCTCTATCCATCGCAAAAGTGATGTTTAAATTTAGTATAGAAGCGTCGTGGATGACCTGATCGTAGGCTCTTTGCATAAAGGTCGAGTATATCGCGACAAATGGCTTAAAACCCTCTTTTGCCATGGCTGACATCGAGGTGACAGCGTGCTGCTCGGCTATCGCCACATCCCAAAAGCGGTCTGGAAACTCATGTATGAGCGCATCCATGCCAGTGCCTGTTGGCATCGCAGCCGTTACGCCAACGATGTCGCTGTGCTCCCTTGCCATCTTTAAAAGCTGCTCGCTAAAGATCGCCGTAGCTGACTTGTTTGACTGTCTTTTTATAAATTCTCCACTTTTTAGATCAAATGGCCCAACTCCGTGCCAATTTTCATAGTAACCCTCGGCAAATTCATATCCTTTACCCTTTAGCGTCTGCACGTGGACGATGACTGGCTTTTTCATATTTTTGGCTGTTTCAAATGTGCTAAGAAGCGCTGAAAGGTCGTGCCCATCGACTGGGCCTATATACTCGAGTCCAAGCTCTTCAAAAAACATACCAGGAGTGATGAGCCTGATGCCCTCCTCCATGCGTCTAGCCATATAGGCTGCGGAGTCTGGCATGTAGCTTAAAAAGCGCTCAACCCTGCCTTTAAATTTTTGATAAAACTGCCCTGCCATCATCTGGCTTAGATACTTGCTGAGTGCGCCTATTGGCTTACTTATGCTCATCTCATTGTCGTTTAGGATGATGACGCAAGGATATTTTCTATCCCCCAGCTCATTTAGCGCCTCATACGCCATGCCGCCACTTAGTGAGCCATCGCCTATGACAGCCACTGGCAAGCGCTCTTCATTTTTTAGTTTGATCGCCTTTGCAGCACCAACTGCAAGCGAAATAGACGTCGAGCTGTGACCTGCCACAAAGTAGTCAAATTTGCTCTCGCTTGGCTTTGTGTAGCCGCTGATACCGTTAAATTTCCTAAGCGTATCAAATTTGTCCCAGCGCCCAGTTAGTAGCTTGTGCGCGTAGCTTTGGTGGCTCACGTCAAAAATAAACGGATCTTTTGTAACGTCAAAAATTTTATGCATCGCAACGATGATCTCGACTGCACCGATGTTTGAGCTAAGATGGCCGCCATTTTTACTAACGGTAGCTAAAATTTTATCTCTGATGTCGTGGCAAAGTGCGTTTAGCTCATCGACATTTAGACTTTTAACATCTTTATTCATTATTTACCAGCATTTTTAGCTTCTCAAGCCTTGTTTGCATCGTCGCATCGATGTTTCCGCCCTCGCTTATTATCACCACGCCACCTTTGCTTATGGCGTCATCAGCGCTTACTTTTACGCGTTCGTTTTTACTAAATTGCTCTTTTAGATAGTCGCTATCTTCTGGATTTACGCGAATTTCTATGTTTTTTATGTCGCTTAGCTCTTTTATAAGCGAATTTGCTAGGTGATGAGCGATCTGGCTAGATGCGCTTGAAACCTCTTTTTCTATCACCTCTTTTGCGATCTTTATCGCAGTTTGGCCAAGCTCTTCCTCGCTCTTTTTCAAAAACTCATCAAATTTAGCGTACTGCTCGTCAAGCTTTGCGGCTGAAGCGCTAAATTTAGCCTCAAGCTCCTTTATCTTTGCCTCGTTTGCAGCATTTGTTTGAGCGATGCCTTCGTTTTTGCCATCCTCTTTTGCACGAGTGGTCTCAGCTTCAAGGCGTTTTGCAAATTCACTCTCTTGATTTTCTATTTGCATTTGAAGCTTGATGATATTGCTGCTTAGCTCATCTGTCTTTTTAAGTAGCTCCTCAACAAAACTCGAGTCAAATCCAGGCTGGTGAGCTTGACTATTTTGAGGCTGAGGCGCAAAGTGATTTTGTATGTTTGGTTGCACTGAGTGTGACATCTGAGGTGCAAAATTTTCACCACCTTGCTCTAAATTTTGCTCATTTAGCTCTTCACTAAGGTTGTTCTCTTCTATCAAAACAGGTGCGCTATCTTGGGCTCTTTCGTTACTCCCAAGCACCTTAAATCTATAATTTTCTATAAAATGAGCCGGCGAGGTCTCACTTGTTATCACGCTACTTTTCATTCTATCATCTCATCTGCTTCGCCAACTTGGAAGACGCCTTGATCAGCTAGACCTTGGACGACCTCAACGATGCGTCTTTGCGCCTCTTCAACATCTTTTACACGAACAGCGCCAAGGTATTGCATCTCCTCTTTAAAGGCTTCGGCCGCACGCTGAGACATATTTGATAAAAATTTATCTTTAATGCCATCGCTTGAACCCTTAAATGCAACCATAAGGTCCTTTTTATCGACATTTTTGAGAATTTCCCTAATCGCAGTTGCGTTAAGATTGATAATATCTTCAAATGTAAACATAAGCTCTTTGATCGTTGTAGCAAGCTTGTCGTCACTTTGCTCGATGCGCTCGATCGTGCTTTTACTAGCTTTTTGACCAAGTCTATTAAGCACTTCTGCCACAGCTCTTGGGCCACCAACCTCGACCTTGTAAGATGTGAGGCTTTCAAGTTTGCCCTCAAGCACGGTTGAGACACGCTTGATGACTGATGGGCTGATCTCACCAAGATTTGCCATCCTGATCACGACCTCGCTTCTTAGCTCATCTGAGAAGAAGCTTAGCGTCTCGGCAGCGCTTGTTGAGTCCATGTGGGCTAGGATTAGCGCGATAGTTTGAGGGTGCTCTTTTACGATGAAGTCTGCGAGTTGCTGTGGCTTTATCTTATCAAGATAGCCAAAGCTTTTTGAGTTTTCCATACTTTTTGCAAGCTTGTCTAAAATTTTCTGAGCAGCCTCTGGACCAAATGTGCGGTATAAAATTTCTTTTGCATACTCTAAGCCGCCACTTCTCATATATTGATTTGACTGCATTAGAGCGTAAAATTCTTCTAAAATAGCGCCTGCAACTTGCTTGTCTATATTTTTTGCAGTTGCTATGTAGCCTGAAATTTCAGTGATGACATCAACATCCATGTGAGAAAATATAAGAGCTGTCGCCTCTTCGCCAAGCTGGATCAGTAAAATAGCGATCTTTTCTGGCATCGAAAGATCGTCATATATCATCTTTTGCTTATCGGTTAGTTTTATAGACATCAAATTTCCTTACGCATGTTAAAGTCACTATCATTTTTAACCATATCTTGGAGTAAATTTGAAATTTCCTCACTTCGCTCGGTGACTACTATCTTCATCTTTTCAAGAAGGACGTCGTATTTTAGCTCGTCTTCGTTAAATTCACCGCTAAGACCAAGCTGCTCCTCGACTTTCTTACGAGCGGCTTTAAATTTCTCAAGCGTATCTTCAGCATCCACCTCGATCTCTTCAAGATCGTCCTGGGCTTGCTCCTCTTCTTCTTTCGTCTCTTCAAGCATCTTTTGCATAAATGGCACGATGACTTTTTTATAGAAGATATAAAGTAGCAGCGCTGCAAAGATGTATTTAAGTAGCGGCAAGAAAGGCATCACGTAGTTGTTCATAAAGCCATCCATCTTCTCGCCAGTGCTGACATCTTTGCCAGTTTTAAACTCGAAGTTATCCAAGCTTACCTCATCACCTCTATTTTGATTGTAGCCAATTGATTGCTTGATTAAATTTGTGATTGATTCTCTTTGCTCTTTGGTAAGCGGGGCAAATTCAAGCTCGCCAGTTGGCTTGCCGTCTTTATCCTTTTTGCTTTGATAAAGACCGTCTATAACGACAGCTGCGCTCACTCTGTTTATACTAGCAAACTGCCCTTTGACGTTTGTCACTTTCTTTGAAATTTCATAGTTTGTCTGCTGCGAGCTTTTGTTGTACTGCTCTTTTAAAGTGCTGTCATCTAGCCCTTGAACAGGGCCTATATTACTAACCGCACCAGGTACGCCACCCACTTCATTTGGAGCTGAGCCTTGGCGCTTTTCTTCGATGTTGCTCTCGCTTCTTACGACGTTATTTGGGTCATAAACCTCGCTTTTTGTATCTTTTTTATCAAAGTCAAAGTCGATATTTACCTTTGCTACGACCTTATCTGCCCCGCCTACGATAGGAGCTAGGACATTTACGATCTTTTGCTCATAATTATTTTCAAACTCACGCTTATAGCGGATCTGCTGAGCTATGGCATCACTATCAAACTCTCCGTCCTCATCGCCAAGTGCGACGCCATCTTGATTTACTATCTTTACATTTTCTGTGCTTAAATTTGTAACAGAGGCGGCAACTAGGTTTTTAATGCCAAAAATTTGCTTCGCATTTAGACTAACGCCTGGCTTTAGCTCAACAACGATAGAAGCGGTCGGAAGCGCTTGCCTTTCAGTAAAGACGCTCTCTTTTGGTATGGCTATTCTTACGGTTGCTTTTTGGATAGATGAGAGGCTCTCGATCGTTCTAGCTAGCTCACCCTCAAGCGCTCTTTGAAATTTAACTCTCTGCTCGGCATCAGTAGCTCCAAATTCTTGCTTGTCAAAAATTTCAAAGCCGATCTTGCTCTCTTTTGGTATGCCAAGCGTTGCAACAGCGATACGCTCTTTATATACATCACTCGTTGGCACCAGTATTGTGCCTTCATTTGCTAGTTTATACTTGATGCCATCTTTGTTTAGCTGATCGACTATTAAGGCTGAGTCGCTTGGGCTGATGTTTTCAAAAAGGACGCTATATCCTGCAAAGCTATCACTTTTGCTTTTGTAAAGCGTTAAAAATACCAAAAAAGCCACAACTAAGACGATCGAGCTGCCTGCGACGATCTTTTGTTTTAGTGAAAGCTTTTGATAAATTTGACTTATTTGATGAAGTAATGCCTTAAAATCCATATCCCTACTTTAAAATTTGCTTTAATTCTTCAAAAACTCTATCGTTTTGCCATGCCTGACCGATGGTGATTCTCACCGCATTTAGGCCATAGCTTTTTAAATCTCGTAAAATTATACCTTTTTTTAGCATCTTTTCGCATATCTGGCTTGATTTTGGCTCGTTAAATTTAAAAGTTATGAAATTTGTGTAGCTTGGGATAAACTCTATGCCGTTTTGCTTTGCAAACTCCTCATATCTCTTTATCTGCTCGAAGTTGTTTTGCATAGTTTTTTGCACAAATTCATCATCTCCAAGCGCCACTATCGCTGCTCTTAGGCTTGGAGTTGTGATGTTAAATGGAGCTCTTAGCTTTGAAAGAGCGCCTATGATCTCTTCATTTGCTACGCCGTATCCAACGCGCATGCCACCAAGTGCGTAGGCCTTTGAGAAAGTGCCAAGATAGATGGCGTTTTTAAATTTCACCACCTCGCTTGGCTTTATCTCTTTTTTGCTATCTTTAAATTTAGCAAATTCGTTGTAAGCACAATCAAGCACCACAAGCGTGTTTTCATCAATGTTTTTTATAAATTTATAGACCTCGTCGGCATCGATGCACTCGCCTAATGGGTTGTTTGGCAAGCAAAGAAAGATTACTGATATTTCATCTTTGTGCGCGTTATAAATTTCTAAAAACTCGCTCAAATTATGCTCCACACTCTTTGTGCGGTAAATTTTAGCTCCAGTTTGTTTTGCATAAATTTCATACATCGCAAATGTCACGCCAGCCATCAAAACGCCACTTTGCTTGTTCGCCTTTGCGTGAAGTGCAAACTCTATGATCTGGTCGCTTCCAGAGCCGATGATTAAATTTTTGCTAGTTACGCCAAATTTCTTAGCCAGCCCCTCTTTTAGCTCAAAGTAACTATCGTCTGGATAGAGATGTGCGTTTTTAGCGACCTCTTTTAGCGCCTCTTCTACGCGTTTGCTCGTGCCAAAAGGATTTTCATTGCTCGCTAGTTTTATCACATCTTTTGCATCGATGCCAAACTCTCTAACCACAAGCTCGATCGGCTTTCCAGCCTCGTAATTTACTAGATCATCCAAAAAGTCATTAAATTTCATTACTCATCTCCGTTTAAATAGCTTCCAAGCCACGTTATCTCAGCGCCACTCTCTTTTGCGAGCTCAAAGGCATTTTGCACCTTCTCATCGTCGATATGCCCTTCAAAGTCAAGGTAAAAAATTGACTTAAATTCGCGCTGTTTTATAGGACGTGACTCAAGTTTTGTGATATTGATATTTTCATTTTTAAAGATAGAAAGCAGATCAGCAAGGCGTCCTGGACTGTGATCAGTTTTAGCTAGGATCGAAGTTTTCGAGTTTTCAACCTTTGCATTTTTAAAATCACTTAAGATCAAAAATCTCGTTCTGTTTGCCATATTATCTTCGATCGTTTCATAGACGATTGGCACGTTGTAAATTTTAGCTGCGATTTTTGAGCAAATGGCGGCTGATTCTCTATCCATAGATGCCATATATGCAGCTGCTGCAGTTGATTTGGCTGGGACAAATTCGACCTCATTTAGCAAGTGATCTTCTAAAAATTTACGGCACTGATTGTAGCCTTGCGGATGCGAGTAAATTCGCTTTATCTCTTTTAAATTTTCATTTATGCTAACAAAGCTGTGGTGGATATCTACGTAGAGCTCTGCCACTATCTTTATATCATCAAATTTACTCAAACAATCAAGCGTAGCTCCAACAGCGCCTTCAGTGTTGTTTTCGATAGGCACGACGCCATATTTCGCCTCTTTTTGAGCTAGCTTCGTAAAAACTGCCTCGATCGTAGCAAGTGGTAAATAGGCACTCATCGCACCAAATCTACTTTGCGCCGCTTGATGTGTATAAGTACCCTCAGGCCCTAGATAGACGATCTTTTGAGGCATCTCTAAATTTCTACTAACAGCAAAAATTTCAAGATAAATGGCCTCGATCGCAGCCTTATTTAAGGCTTTATCTTTGCTAAGGCTAGTTAAGCGGTTTATGATAGCTCGCTCACGCTCAGGGCGATATATAGGCGTCCCAGTCGTTTGCTTTAGCTTGCCGATCTGCTCGACAAGTTTCATCCTTTCGTTTAGCTTATTTAAGATGAGATCATCGATACTATCGATCTCTTTTCTAAGCTCATTTAGCTCTTGCATCAGCGCTCTCCAAAAACTCAATCTCAGGTGCCACGACGTCCTCGAAACTCTCGCGTCTTCTTATGAGCCTATCTTTGCCATCAAGCACGCAAACTTCAGCGGCTCTGTTTCTTGTATTGTAGTTTGAGCTCATGCTAAAACCATAAGCTCCAGCCCCTTTAACCACGATGATATCACCACTCTCGCACTCTGGCAGCTTAATATCTTTTGCCAAAAAGTCACCGCTTTCACAGACTGGACCAACCACGTCGCAAGTGCCTAAATTTTCATCCTTGCCGTAGGCGAAAATTTTGTGATGCGCGCCATAGAGACTTGGTCTTATGAGATCATTCATCGCGCCATCAGTGATGACAAATCTCTTTTTGCCGTTAAATTTCTCATATAAAACGCTTGCCACGAAGTAGCCAGCATTGCCCACGATGAAGCGTCCTGGCTCGCAGACGATGGTTACATCTTGACCATTTAGCGCGCCTAAAATTCCTTGTGCGTAGTCATATAAATTTATCTCTTTTTCGTCGTTATAGATGATGCCAAGTCCACCACCAACGTCAAAAAATTTGATATCTATTTCAAGTGCTCTTAGCTCTCTTAAAAGCTCGCTAACGATCTTTGCAGCGTCTATTATAGGGCTTAGTGAAGTTAGCTGCGAGCCGATGTGAAAGTGTATGCCAGTTGGCTCAAGAAACTCTGAAGCTTTAGCGTGGATATACATCTTTTTAGCAGTCACCGCATCAACGCCAAATTTGTTTTCATTTAGCCCTGTCGAGATATATGGGTGTGTTTTTGCATCAACGCCTGGATTTACCCTGATGCTGATCCTAGCTTTTAAATTTAGCCCCTTTGCAATGTTTTCAAGCCTTAAAAGCTCGGCAAAACTCTCAACATTTATCAACAAAATTTCATTTTCTAAAGCCTCTTTTAGCTCCGCATCGCTCTTACCAACGCCACTAAAGATGATCTGATATCTCTTAGCTCCTGCTAACAGCGCTCTTTTGACCTCGCCGATGCTAACGCAGTCAAATCCTGCTCCAAGATCAGCCAGAAATTTTAAAACGCTTAAATTTGAG
This sequence comes from Campylobacter concisus, assembly GCA_963516555.1. GTDB lineage: Bacteria > Campylobacterota > Campylobacteria > Campylobacterales > Campylobacteraceae > Campylobacter_A > Campylobacter_A concisus_BA. The sequence goes on from CAUQCU010000006.1 coordinate 28,658, forward strand.
TTTGCCTTTACAGCGTAGCAAACCAGAGATTTTCTAGCGTAAAATGCGTTTTTTAGCGCTTCATAGTGCTCTTTAATGTAGTTAAAATCATAAACGTAAAGTGGGGTTTTGTATTTGCTTGCAAGCTCTTTAAAATCCATAAAATAGCCTTTTTTAAAATGGCTTGATTTTACAAAAAAGTTGCCAAAATTTGGCTTAACGATGCGATTTTATGAGATAAATGGCGTATGCAAAAAGCAAAATAACTGGAAGCACCATGCCGATCTCTGGCAAGATAACTGAGGTTTGAGCAAATTTGGTTAAGATAAAGAGAAGTCCCCAAACTACGAGAGTTATGACGACAAAGATAAATGTTGAGAGTGCTAGGTTAAAAAACCTGCCGGTCACTGGCAAATGATAGTAAAAAATAAGCAGCAAAAATGGCGCAAAAAATGGTGTGATAGCAAGGTTATAAAATGCCGTTCTTGCGCTGTCTAGCCCTATGCCTTCGTTTTTAAATGTCTTTATGAAATTTATCGCATCAGGTATGTTAAATTTCGAGTTTTCAACGCTTGCAGCGCTCTCGATGCTCTTTGGCTTAAAGCCTCTTAATGCATCTAAATTTTCGCTTTTTACCTTACTAAAGCCATTTTCGCCAAGCTCTAAGCTTTGAGGCAAAAAGGTCTGATTTACATCCTCTAAAACCCACTCATTGTCTTTAAATTTAGCGTGGTTGGCAAAAGTTGTTGAGAGCAAGTCAGTGCCATTAATGTCAAAAATTCTCACGTCATTTGCCCTTTGTTTGGCTGCGTTTAGCTCTTTTATATAGATAAATTTACCTTCAAATTTCAAAAATGAGTCGTTTGTGCTTTTTGAAAAAGCGGTGTTTTTGGCGATGCTTTTTTGATAATCATGCGCATAAGCAAATGGCGTAAAATTTAGCCCGACATAAAAAATAGTCACAAAAAAAGCGATGAGAAATGGCGGCAAAATGAGCTTGTTTTTGCTAATGCCAAGAGCATAAAAGCTGATTAGCTCGTTTGAGCGAACCATATTTACATGTAAAATTATTAGTGCAAAGATGAGCGAAAGTGGCAAAACGTAGCTAATGGCACTTAGCGCAGTAAGGCCAACGTAGAGCAACTGAAGGTTCGCAGATGGCGGCAGATCTTTTAAATTTGTAAGCAGATCAATGCCAACATAAAATAGCTCAAGCGCTAAAAATACGATAAGAAAAGATTTTATATAGACCCAGCCAACGTATCTGGCGTATAGTTTCATTTGATAAGACCTTTTTTTACCGTAAATTTTTGTGAAATTTCGTTGATGTCGCTCTTTAACAGCTCACAAACCGCATTTTTTGTATAGGCTAAAATTTCATCTAAAGCCTTTTTTTCTTCATCGCTAAACTCGCCAAGGACGAAATTTTTAGCATCACCCTCATGCCCTATGCCAACGCGCACTCTTTCGTAGTCGTTGCCTATTAGATTATCAATCGATTTTATGCCGTTATGTCCGCCGCTACTGCCGCCTTTTTTAAATTTAACCGCGCCAAAACTAAGATCAAGATCGTCGTGGATGACGATGATCCTATCTGGCTTATAAAAATCTTTTACCGCCTTAACACTTTGACCTGAGAGGTTCATAAAAGTTGTTGGTTTTAGCAAGATAATGTCGTTAAATTTAAAAACTTCGCCTTGAAATTTAGCTGAGCTAACATCTTTGAAATTTGAGTCTTTTAGGAGGTCTATAAGCATAAAGCCTATGTTGTGTCTAGTATTTTCGTATTTGGGGCCAGGATTGCCCAGCCCCGCTATTAGTGTCACAAAAGCCCTTTTTATTTAGCTTTAATAACTCCAAGTACCGCAACACGGTCAGCGTCAATGATAGTAACGCCTTTAGGAGCTGTGATATCACGAACCAAAATCGTATCATCAATGTCAAGTTTGCTTACATCAACGTCAAATGAATTTGGTAAATTTTCAGCCGTGCATTTTACGCAAAGACGTCTTTTTGACTGGATCAAAACGCCCTTATTTTTAAGACCAATAGGTGTTCCAACTGGCTTAACTGGGATCATATATTTTGATAAAACGCCTGGAAGTGCTACTTTTAGATCCACGTGTTTAAGATCGCTTGTAACAACATCTCTTTGGTAATCAACAATAACGACATTATAAACTTTTCCGCCTACTTTTACATCAAAAGCAAGGCTCTCTTTTTTGCGCGCTTCTTTAATAAAGTCATTGACTTTAAAAGCAGCTGCAACATTCTCTAATCCCTTGCCATAAATGTTGGCGATTAGATAACCATCTCTTCTCAAAGCCTTCGCAGACTTCTTACCGATACTCTCTCTAACGATTCCTTCTAACATCGTTTTCCTTTCATAAAAAATAGGTGCTGATTTTATCCAAAGCTTTATAAATTTCACATAAAGCTTACTAAATTTCTTTAAGTGCGATCACTTCAGGTTGATCTTGTTTGCTTTGAGGTTTGCCAAAATTTACACCATTTTCAAAGCTAAAACCTGCTACATTTGAGCTTTTTATCTTAAGCTGCAAATCACCCCTGTTGCTAGCATTATCAAGCGCTACTTCGGCACTAATTATCTTATTTTCATAAAGCTCAAGCAGGTGCTGATCAAAAGTTTGCATGCCGTAAGTATTTTTTGACTCAGCTATGGCAAGATCGATCTCATCAAATTTCTCTTCAGATATGAGCTCTTTTATGCGGGTATTTTTTCTCATGATCTCGACTGCTGGGCGTCTTGTGCCAAAAAGCGTCTTAACTAGCCTTTGTGAGATGACGCAAGCAAGCACTGAAGAGAACATAAGGCTGACCTTATCTCGCTCGCCTTGAGGGAAGCTATTTACTATTCTATTTACGCTCTCTTTTGCATCAAGTGTGTGAAGTGTCGAAAGCACCAAGTGACCAGTCTCAGCAGCTCTAATGGCAGTCTCAATCGTCTCAAGATCTCTCATCTCGCCCACCAAAATGATGTCAGGATCTTCTCTTAGCGAAGCTCTTAGCGCATCTGAGAAATTTAGCGCATCTGCCCCAATAGAGCGCTGATTTATTATGCTTTTATCGTCGTTAAATACATACTCAATTGGATCCTCGATAGTCACGATGTGCGATCTTTTTGTCTGGTTTATGAAATTTATCATGCTTGCAAGCGTTGTCGTCTTGCCACTTCCAGTTGGGCCAGTCACTAAAATGATACCACGAGTGGTCTCGGTGCAAATTTTTTCTATCACGCTTGGTAAATTTAGATCTTTTATGGTTGGGATTTTTGTTGGAGTGACACGAAATACAGCAGAAATTCCATTTATCTGCAAAAACATATTTACGCGAAAGCAGTACTCATCATTTAGTTTATAAGAAAAATCTATATCTTTTTTATCCATAAACTCATCAAATTTAGCCCCCAAAAGCTCATTTGCTATAGCTACCGCATCACTTGGGTCTAAATTTTCTTCACTAAGTGGCATGATCTCACCATTAAATCTGCCATAAACAAGACTTGCAGACTTTAGGTGAAGGTCGCTGCCGCCTTTATCGACTAAAGAGCACAGATATGAGTCTAGGTCTTTTTTGGTCATTAAAGTGATTTCATAATCTCATCAAATGCTGCAACAAACTGCTTTAAGCCGTCATTTAAAAGCTCTTTATAAGTAGCATTTATATCGATCTCATTATTTTTTATGATGTGGAAAAAGCTTGAGATATTTTCTTTGCTAGGGGCATTTTTTGCCTCAGCTTTTTCTTTTATAAATTCTTTTATCGTATCTATCGGAGCTGTGTTTATAGAGTTTTTATACATTAGCTCCCTAACGTAATAATCCCCTCTTAAGCCACCGCCTTTCACGCCTGTGCTTGCAAAAAGTGTCCTTACATTTTCCAAGCCAAAATCCTCAATGATATGATAGATATTTGCAGCGTTCATTATGCCGATCTGCCCTGTTGGCAAGCTCTTTGCAGCCATTGTCTCATCAAGCTTTCTATCAAATCTACTAACAAAAACGCTGATCACACCTTTTGGCATAGTGGTATCCACAAAGCGGCTTGCATAAGCTTTGCTACCCTCTTTAAAGGCCTCTAGGCAGTTTTTAGCCTGATCTGGTGAGAAAATGAGAGTCGCATTTACGCTGATACCTCTTGCCATGAGTGCGCTCATCGCTTCATAGCCCTCTTTTGTAGCTGGAATTTTTATCATGACATTTGGCATTGAGATAAGGTTGTGAAGCCTGATGCCCTCTTCTATCGTCGCAGCTGTTTCGCCACTTAAATTTGGATCAACCTCGATGCTAACAAAGCCATCATCGCCATTTGCGTAGTTTTTTAGCATTTTACATGCGGCGATCTTGATATCTTGGGTCGCTAAAATTTCATAAAGATCTTTTGGGTGACGCTTGTTGCTGTTTTGTATGATCTGTTTGTAAGCAGGTGATGCAAAAGCTGTTTTAAAGATAGCTGGATTGCTTGTAGCTCCGTTTATAACGCCTTTTTCTAATAAAGAGTTGAATTCGTTTTGTAAAAAATCTCTCTCTATAAAGTCACACCAAAGAGAAAATTTAGCTTCATTGTCATACATTTTTTCACCTTATATATTTTAAAATTTCACGCAGATCCTTGACATCCACGCAATGCGTCGCCTCTTTTTTTAAAATTTCTTTCGCACAAAAGGCAATTTTTAGATCACATTTTCTAAACATCGAAATATCATTAGCGCCGTCGCCAACGCACATGATCTCACTTTTATCTAAATTTAATAGCCCCTTTAAGCGATCTATCATCTCACCTTTTGAGCTACCAAACATCATCTCTCCGCCAACTTCACCTGTTAAAATTCCATCTTTATGGTGCAAAATATTTGCAAAATTTGCATCAAATTTAAGCTTTTCTTGCATCTTATCAGTCGCGATGTGAAAACCACCACTAAAAATCACAACCTTTATACCCTTTTGCTTTAAAGCGTCTATAAGCTCGCTAGCTCCTGGCATGATAGGTAAATTTTTACAAATTTCATCTGCCTTTGAGAGTGGCATTCCTTTTAAAAATTTTACTCTTGCTGTAAGACTTTCAAAAAAATCAAGTTCGCCGTTCATCGAACGCTTAGTTATGCTAGCCACCTCATCGCTGGCGTTATTGGCGGCGGCGAGGATATCAATCGTCTCGCCGTCCATTATCGTAGAGTCAAAGTCAAAAACACAAAGTTTTATCAAGCTATGCCCTAAAAATCACGCTTTAAAAGGCTCTCAACCTTTAAAATCGTAAGGATATTTTGATCGCGTTTGCCGATACCATAGATCATGCCTTTGTCTTTTACCAAAGTCTCTGGCGGCGGATCGATCCTGTTACGGTCTATTCTGATAGCCTCCGTCAAGCGGTCTATCACGAAGCCTGCGATGTTATCCTCATCTTTCATGACGATATATCTTGTATTTGAGCTTTGCTTTGTAACATTTAGTGAAAAACGTTTTCGCAAATCAATAAGCGGGATAACGTTTCCACGCAAGTTAAACACGCCAAGAACATAGTCAGGCACGCTAGGAACACGGGTGTATTCGATAGGCTTGATTATCTCTTGGATATTTAAAATAGGTATCGCATACTCTTCCTCGCCAACAACGAAGCCTACAAGTTGGACTATATCTTCGTTGTTTTTTATCTCAGGCTCGTCAATTTGCTGTTTTTGTTTGCTTAAAACTTGGTTTAGTTTATCATTCATCGCCTAACCCCTAACCTAATTTAATATTTTTTCTAACAACGTTTTCAAGGTATTCTGACGAATATGGTTTTGTGATATATTCAGTCATACCAACCTCTACTCCGCGCAATCTATCAGTTTTAGACGTTCTTGATGTTACTGCTATTAGCGGTAAAGTGCGATACTTAGAGTATTTGCGAATTTCACCAGCTAGAGTATATCCGTCCATCCTTGGCATCTCAATATCGATTAGCACCGCATCAAAGGCATGCTCGCCTGATTTAATTATATTGAGTGCTTCTACTCCGTTAGTTGCTTCTATTATTGTGACGCCGATTGGCTCAAGCGATTTTTGCATGATGGTTCTATCCATCTTAGAGTCATCAACGATCAAGACCTTATAATCGCTTGGTTTTTCTTTTGCTTTAGCACTATCTTCCATTTCGGCTCTAATATTTACCTTAATGTCCTTTGCCATCTCCATCATAGCACCAACGTCTATGATAAGAGTTACGCGACCATCACCTCTAATAGTAGCTCCAGCGATGCCTGGGATATTTTGCAAATAATCACCCATTGACTTAATAACGATCTCTTCTTGACCGACCAAAGTATCAACGATGATGCCCAGTTTTGCCTCGGCAACGCCAATAATTACGACATAAGTTTGATCTCCGCCGTCAAAGACTTTATTGACACCAAAGACATCTGAAAGTCTAACAAGAGATAAGACCTCATCCCTTAGTCTTAGAACGTTTTTGCCATCGATCGTGTAAATATCATCGATAGGTACGCGAACAGTTTCAAGAACGCTCGCAAGTGGTATCGCATAAAATTCCTCTTGTGTTCCGACAAGAAGTGATTGAATGATCGCAAGTGTAAGTGGAATTTTAAGCTTCATAACTGTGCCTTTTCCAACTTCACTCTCAATATCAATGATACCATTTAGTTTTTCGATATTTGTCTTAACGACGTCCATACCAACGCCACGACCAGATACGTTTGTAACCTTGGCTGCAGTTGAAAATCCTGGCTTAAATATAAGACCAAAAGCCTCTTTTTCGCTCATTGCATCAGCTTCTCGCTCAGTGATGATGCCTTTTTCTATAGACTTAGCTTTAAGCATATCAGCATCTAAGCCCTTACCGTCATCAACTATCTCAACAACGATATGGTTGCCCTCATTGTAAGCTTTTAGCTGAACAAGGCCTTTTTCAGGTTTGCCCATTGCCTTTCTTGTCTCAGGATCTTCGAT
>CAUQCU010000007.1:0-35355 GCA_963516555.1 Campylobacter concisus
TTTATATATCCCATTTCAACTAGCTTGTTATAAATTTGAGAGATTTTTGGTCCAGCAGCGCTACCACCGTGACCGCCGTGCTCGACAACCATTGTGATTACGTATTGTGGATCCTCAAAAGGCGCATAGGTCGTCATCCACGCGTGAGATCTTTGCAGATACGCCATATCCTCCTCTTTCATACGTTTCTTTTCAGTTTGCGAGATGCCAACGACCTGAGCGGTTCCGGTCTTTGCCGCAACCTTTACAATACTTCCTACAAAGTGCCTATTTGCCGTACCTCTTGGGTGATTTGCCACCTCATACATCGCATGCCTAATGGCAGGTAGCTGTGACTTCTCAAACGGCGTAAAAGCATCATCTGTTGGCGTAAAATCAACATCTTTGCCATCGATGCTCTTTAAAAAATGTGGCGTCACATTTAGCCCAGTTGCAAGGCCTGCTGTGTATTTAGCCACCTGCATAGGCGTGACTAGAAAATTTCCCTGTCCGATAGAGGTGATGAGCGTCTCACCTTGAAACCACGCCTTGCCGTACTTCCTCATCTTCCACTCCCTGCTTGGCAAGGTCCCCACAAACTCGTTTGGCAAATCAACCTCCGTTTTTCTACCAAAGCCCATGCGCTCTAGTATTGGCACAATGGCGTCTATACCTATCTTTTGACTACCCTTGTAAAAATAGTCATCGCAGCTCTCTCTAATGGCTGTGTTCATATTAACCGTGCCATGACCATGCGAGTTCCAGCAGCGAAATTTACGCCCTCCAAGCTCATACGATCCACTACAAAAAAAGCTATCATATTTGCTCATGCCATTGTCCAAAAAGGCAAGCGCCATACCCATTTTTACGACAGATCCTGGCGGATAGAGGCCGTTTATCAGTTTATTTGTAAAAGGGTGATCGACATTTTTTACAAGCTCTTCCCACTCAGCCTGAGAAATTCCAAGCACAAACGGATTTAGATCATACTCAGGAAAGCTTCCGGCTGCGATGATGGCGCCATCTTTTAAGCTCATAACTATGACGCTTCCTGCGTCCTTACCAAAGACGTCAGCGACAAACTGCTGAAGCTCAAGATCGACGGCGAGCTTTATGTTTTGACTTTGTGGCGCTTGATAGCTCACCTGCTCGATCTCCTCATTTAGCGCATTTACCTTGATCTTTTTAAAGCCCTGAATTCCTTGCAAGATAGGGTTATAAAAGCGCTCAACACCGCTTCTGCCGATGTAGTTTGTAAGCTTTGTCAAGGGGTCATTTTCCATATCTTTTTGGTTTGCCCTGCCGACATAGCCGATGATGTGAGAAGCTAGGTCATTGTATGGATAGTGGCGTTTTGATGCGGGTCTTATCTCTAAATTTTCACGCAGAGAAAGAGGTGCAAAAAATGGCAAAAATTTATCATAATCAACAAATTCGACCACGTTGATAAAGTCTTGGTTGTAAGCTGAGTCGTTTTTGATATATTCATTTTTAAGCTTGGTGACGTTTAGATCGCCAAATAGCGAGCCAATATAGGCTAGCTCATCGTCTAAAATTTTTATCTTTTTGTTTGCGCTAAGGTGTGGCTTTACATAGATAGAAAAGCCTAGACGATTGACTGCCATAGGTTTGTCGTGCGCATCAAAGATGATGCCCCTAACTGGCGGGATGTAGATGGTTTTTATCGCATTTTGCTCGGCGATCTCGTTGTAGTAGGTGTTTGAATTTACACTTAGGTGGTAGATCCGCCCCAAAAGCATGATCCAAAAAAGAGCGATCACGCCAAAAACGATACGCATCCTCATAGCACTTTGTCCCTAAAAAGCACGATAGCAAGCACACTTTCAAGCGCTATGAAAAATAGATACTCTGCGCTAAAAGTCAAATTTGGCTCGTTTAAGACGTAGGCAAAAAGATTATTTACAAGAAAAGTGAGTACGTAGCCAGAGGCGACAAAGATGATGAGCAGGCAGTTTCGCCACTTCATCGTCGTATAGAGCCAGTCTAGCACGAAGTTGTAAAATAGCAAAAACGCAATGATCGTTGAGAAGAGATAAAAGCCGTGAATTTGCTCGGCAAAGACCAAGAAAATGAGCGAAAAATACCATGATGGCTTAAACTCATCATACTGCTTTTGCTTTCTTGAATACTCCAAAATCATATATGTAAAAAAAATGCCAATAAGTGGCGGTAAAAAGCCAAACTGCGTAGTTGCGATCTCGTAAGAGAGCAAAAAAATGGCCCACAAAAAGCCTTTAAAAATTTTAATGTCCAAGCTGCTTATGGTTTGCATTTTACCTACCAAGAGCGTGGTTTATGATAGCTTCCCGTGCCTTGTCGATGCCGCTTTTACTGAGTGTTGAGACCAAAATGCCGCTTGGATCAAATTTCATTATCGCACTCTTTTGGCTTTGATTTAGCTTGTCGCTTTTTGTGTATAAATTTAAGATTTTCTGATCAGCTCTTAAAAAGCTTTTTAAGTAAGTATCCACGTTCACGTCAATGTCTAGGTCAAAGTGCCTGGCATCGATTAGATGTATAAAAAGTCTGATGTCGCTTCTAAATTTCAAAAACTCATCTAAATTTTTACGCCACTCATCGTGTTTTGACTTTGCTACTTTTGCGTAGCCAAAACCTGGTAGATCTACCAAGATGAGCTTAAATTTCTCTTTTTCGTCCTCTTCTTTTTCCTCACAAAACTCAGCCTCAAAGAAATTTATAAGCTGCGTTTTACCAGGAGTTGATGAGCTTTTGGCTAAATTTTTTTGATTTACAAGTGCATTTATGAGGCTACTTTTACCCACATTTGACCTGCCCAAAAAGACCACCTCGCTTGTCACAAAGCTTGGAGCCTCTTTTATGCTTGGGCTTGAAGTGATAAATTTAGCGCCAAGAGCTCTTATCACTTGGTTTTATCCTCAATCTGAAAGATAAATTTAACCGGCTTTTTCTCGTCGCTATTTACACTATATGTGCCATCTTTTTGATTGACTACGATCTTGTCGCCATAGACATTTTTGTCAGTCTCCACTTCGTGCAAATAGCCGTTGCCAGTTACTGTGTATGTTTGCTTTGCAGGCTCGTATGTGAGCGTGTCGCCCTTGCCGTCATAGTGCTTATCTTTCATAAAAATTTTAGCTCTAGCGTTGCCTGTTGCTACATATTTTACTGGCTGGCGCTTTTTATCAAAATGCACAACGACTTTGTTTGCTTTTAGCTCGTCGTATGAGCCTTTTTTTATATTTACATTGCCTACAAATTCGCTAATCTGCTTATTTTCATCTGCGAAAAAATCATTTGAAGTAATCTCAACTTGCTCTGCATTTAAAAATGTAAAGCCCAAAATCATCGCTAAAATCGCTGCTTTTCTTCTACCCATGCCCTTAACCCTTTTATCTGCGTTTGTTTTTTACCAAGATCATAGCTTCCACTATCACCCAGTGCTTTATCGCCATTTCTAGTGATGGTGAAATTTGCCTCTGATCTTACTATTTTTGTCTTTGTGTTATATATAACTTCATCACTTTTAAATTTCAAACTATCGTTGTTTTCATAGTTTGCATTTTTTTGAAAGATTATCTCATCATTTTGCGAGATAGCCTTGTCTGAGCTTAGAAAATGTCTTAAGTTTCCCCTTAAAATTCTCGCTTTAAAGTCTAAAAACTCATCCCTATCACTATATCTATTTAGCTCGTCACTCTCATAAACTCCGCTTATCTTAGTTGAGTTTATCTCGTAATCAACCACATCATTTACCTGCATATTTGATATCTTGGTATCAACCTTTAGAACATTTGCTAGGTATGGGTCTTGAGCCGCTAAAAATATCATCACAGCACTAAAAATAGCCACAACGAAGTAGAAAATTTTTACAACCAACGCTTAGACCACTCGTCATATAAATTTTCTGATTTTATGATCATCTCGATCATCTCTCTAACAGCGCCATTGCCGCCTTTGTGCTTTAGCTTTGTCTTTACGTCAAGCTCTTTAATGGCATCTTTTGGCTTAAAACTCCAAGCAACTGCGTCTAAAATTTTATAGTCGTTATAGTCATCGCCAATGGCCGCTGCATTTTTAAAGCTAAGCCCTTCAAATTTTAGTATCTCGCTTGCTACCTCAAATTTATCGCCAACGCCTTGATAGACGTGATTTATCTTTAGATCTTCAGCTCTTCGCTCAACGATAGCCGACTTTCTGCCAGTGATGATAGCTACTTTCTTGCCAAGCTTTAGCCAGCTCTCTATCGCGTAGCCATCTTTTACATCAAAAAATTTAAGCTCTTCGCCGTTTGCATTGTAGATGATCTTGCCATCAGTGAGGCACCCATCAACGTCTAAAAATATAATTTCTATCATAAAACGCCTTTTGTGCTTGGAGTGCCGATTCTTGCGTTTTTGGCAAGCGCTCTGCGGAGTGCTACGGCAAATGATTTAAACGTTGCTTCGATGATGTGATGAGTATTTTTGCCACGAATTTGATTTAGATGAAGAGTGATGGCTGAATTTATAGCAACTGCTCTAAAAAACTCCTCCACAAGCTCAGTGTCAAACTCGCCAACTTTGGCATTTTCATTAAAATTTTCATACACAAGGTAAGCTCTGTTGCTAAGATCTAGCGCGCAAAAAACAGCCGCCTCATCCATAACAACGCTCGCCTCGCCAAACCTCTCAACACCACTTAATGGATATAAAGCCTCTTTTAAAAGCTGTCCCAAAACTATGCCTACATCCTCGACGCTGTGGTGAAAATCCACATGCGTGTCGCCATTGCATGAAATTTCAAGATCAAGCAAAGAGTGCTTTGTAAATGCCTCAAGCATATGGTCAAAAAAGCCAATGCCTGTGCTTATCTTTGCAACCCCAGAGCCGTAAATTTTAAGCTTCATTGAGATTTGCGTCTCTTTTGTGTTTCTAGTTAGTTCTAAAATTTCCTCTCTCACGCCCTAACCTCTTACTATAAATGCGCCTTGGAATTTACCGCTTCTTGCGTAATCCCTAGCCTCGTCCTCGCTTCTAAAGCCATTTAAAAATACCCTATAAATGGTTGAGCCATCTATCGTAAATGTCTTAACGACTGATCTATAGCCATCTATACTTTTATGCTCTCTTTGGTATCTATTTGCGCCTTCAAGGTTCTTAAACGAGCCAATTTGTACCATAAAATCTCCACCCACAACGCGTTGCTCTGATGAGATCACGATGCCGCCAACTGGGGCCGTTGGAGAGACTGGATTTGGCACTTTTATGCCGGTGCTTGTTGGTTTTGTTGGTTGCGCGCTAGCAGTTGTAACAGCGTTAATGTCTTCATTAAAGCCGATAACCTCCATACTAACTGGAGCTGTGCCGGTGCCGATGACATCAAGCTTCATCGCAGCTGCTTTTGAAAGGTCAAGCACCCTGTCAGCCACAAAAGGTCCTCTGTCATTTACACGCACGATGACGCTTTTTTGATTTCTTAAATTTGTTACTTTAAGTATTGTATTCATCGGCAAAGTCTTATGCGCCGCAGTCATATTATACATATTATAAACTTCGCCATTTGAGGTCGTTTTGCCGTGAAAATTTGGACCATACCAGCTTGCCGTTCCGCTGGCTTTATCGCCGACGCTTACGACGGTTGGATAGTATGTTTTGCCGTTTATGGTGTATGGTCTCATTGTTGCTTTTTGAACTGAGGCGGAGTTGTTGCCTCTTACATTAGTTGGACCACTCGGAGTAAATGGAGCCCCGCTCCAAGAACAACCAGTAATTAGAAGTGTAAAACTTAGTCCTAAGTAGAAATTTAGGCTCTTACGGTATGACAATATTTGCTCCGACATTTAAATTTGAACTAGCCAAAGAATTTGCATCTTTTATATCTTTTTCACTTACATTAAATTTCTTTGATAAAGATGCGATCGTATCGCCTGTTTGAACTACGTAGTTGTGAGATTTATTTTGAGTAGAAAAAGGGATTATTAGTTTTTGATTATAGCTTACTGCGTTTGTGCTAAGCTCGTTGTAGTCCTTGATCGCTCTGTGGCTAACGCCTGTTTTTTTAGAGATAGAGAGCAAGGTTTCGCCTTTTTTTACAGTGTATGCGTAGAAGTTATTTTTACCATTAAATGGCTTGAAATTATCTGAGAAAAGTTGCTTTTTATTTTCAGGAATATAAACGTAATAATCTTTTAAAGTTGGAGGAGTAAATACAAATTTTAAATGTGGATTATTGCTTTTCATCTTTTTTGTGCTAAGACCGATACTGTCGCCTATCTGAGCTAAATTTGTACCGCCTGGCACTTTTACTTTCGTAAGTCTTAATCCGCCATTTATGTTTAGTAAAGATGACTCCTTAGATATCAAAAAGTCCGCATCTTTTGCTATATATGCCGCTCTTAAAATTTTAATGATGAAATTTCTAGTCTCAGCTGGGAGGTATTTTTTCTCAGCATCAAGAAGTGTTACAAGATCATCTGTGCCAGCTTTTTGTATAGCTTTTTTTAACGCACCATCGCCACAGTTATATGCCATTGCCGCCAAGTACCACTTGCCAAATTGATTTTTAAGTGATCTTAGATAGTTTGTAGCGGCTACAGTTGATTCGACTGGATCTTTTCTCTCATCGGTGTATTGTCCTACTTTTAGGCCGTGAATTTTTGCTGTTTGCTCCATAAATTGCCACATACCAGTAGCTTTAGCGTTTGAGACAGTGTGATTTGAAAAGCCTGACTCTATCATCGCTAGGTAGAAAAATGACTCAGGTACGCCTGATTTTTTGATCTGCTCTTTAATCATTGGTATATACATATAGCCATTTTTCAAGGCATCTGTAAATGTTCTTACCTGTGAGTTTTGTATGCCTTGTCTCATCTTTGCATAGTGAGAAGTTTTCATAAAGCTAGCATCGATGTCTAGCTCTTTTAAAATTTTAACCTGAGTGTCATAAGAGCTCTTCTCAGGGGCGTTTGCTAGTAGCAAGGTGCTACATGCAAATAATAAAAATATCTTAAGCATTGCTTTCATTTCTATCCTTTTTCGTGTCAAAGCTTAATGATGCTAGCATCTTAAGCAAGCACAATGCCCAAAATTTAGGCAAAGCACTTAAATAACCTTTTGGCATTATCTGAAGTCGTTTTACAAACTACTTCAAATTCAAGGTTTAAAATTTCAGCTATCTTTTTAGCAACAAATGTCGTAAACGCTGGCTCATTTCTCTTGCCACGATTTGGTTCTGGCGTGAGATATGGAGCGTCAGTCTCTATCAATACCCTATCAAAAGGAATTTTTGGCAGAATTTCAACTAAATTCTTAGCGTTTTTAAATGTCAAAACGCCACCTATGCCAAAGTAAAAATTCCCAAATTTACAAAGCTCTAAAAGAAGTGGCGAAGCATTATAACAATGCAAAACCGCTCCAGCTTCAAGCTTTGGCGCATACTCTTTTAAAATGTTAAAAGAGTCCTCATTAGCCTCTCTGATGTGGAGGATAACGGGTTTGTTTAACTCAACAGCCAAATCTAGTTGAGCTAAAAAAACACGTTTTTGATCTTGCTTTTCTCTTATCTTTTCTTCTTCATCTTTTGGCAAGCGGTAGTAGTCAAGCCCACATTCACCGATAGCCACGCACTTTTTATCTTTGGCAAATTCTCTCAAAGTTTCAATATCAAAATTCTCTTTATCATATGGATGAACTCCAACGGCAAAGAAAATATCATTTTTTTCGTGCGCTATTTTAGCCGCTTTTGGTAAATCATTAATATCAGCTCCAGGGATAACAAAGCCTTTTAGCCCTAAATTTCTAGCTTCAGATAAAATTTGCTCTAGGTCAAAATCATAAACTTTACTATCCAAATGACAATGCGTATCTATAATCATAAAGCTATTTCTACCCTATTTCTACCATTTTCTTTAGCGACATAAAGCGCTGAGTCGCAAGCTTCGAGCATATCATCTATCTCGCAGTGACCTTTTCCAAAAGATATGCCGATAGAAACGGTGACTCTTACGATTTTATCTTTTATCACTACCTCATTTTCAGCCACTTTTGCTCTTAAATTTACAAAAAATTTAATCGCCTCTTCTCTTACTATCTTTTTAAGAACGACGCAAAACTCCTCGCCGCCAAACCTAGCGATCACATCGCTTCCTTTTGTGTTGTCAGTTAGTATTTTTGCGAGTGATTTTAGTATCTTGTCGCCACCATCATGCCCGTATGTATCGTTTATCTTTTTAAAATGATCAATATCAAGCATAGCAAACGCATAAGGTTCATCAAGCTCTTCAGCTGTTTGAACGTACTCTTCTATATCTTGATAGAAATATCTTCTATTATAAGCGCCAGTTAAAAAGTCGCGGTTAGCAAAATTTGCTATCTTATTTATATTCTCCATCGCCTCGATAGTGTTATTTATACGACAAATGAGCTCTTCTTTAGAAAATGGCTTTGCTATAAAGTCGCTAGCTCCATTTTTTAAAAATATCGCAGCATCTGTTTTTTCGCTAGGCGAGGTCATCACGATCACGCCAAGGTGGTTTTTATCTTTCTCTTTTCTCACCTCTTTTAAGACTTCTAAACCATCTTTGACAGGCATTCTATAGTCAGTTATGATTAAATTTATATCAGGATTATCAGCAAAATAGCTCATCGCCTCTTCGCCGTGAGCCGCTGCTAGGACCTTAAACTGAAGGCTAGTTAAGATTTTTTTTATCATATTTCTAAAAGGTAGTGAGTCCTCGACGACTAGGACTTTGTATTGTCTATTTTTGCTTAGTCTATTTATCATTTGAAAGATGTAGTTGATATCATCCATGTTGCCTTTATAGACGTAATCAACTATATCTTTGTTTATAAAAAATTCTTTCGTCTTATCATCGATGCTACCAGTTAAAACGATAGCACAGAGCCCTTGTGCAAGGACGTAATCAACGATCTCACCATTTGGTGCGTCGGGCAAATTTAGATCCAAGATAGTCATAAAATAATCTTTGCCGTGCTCGCTAATAAGCATCTTGGCTTCGGCAAAATCATACGCAACGTCGATCGCCATATCCTCAATGCTCTTTTCCATCTGCATGACGATTAGCTTAGCAAGTGCCTTATTATCATCAACTACTAGAATTCTTTCCATATTATTCCTGTGATTTTTTATTAAACTAGCTCGGATTTTAACAAATAAACCTAATCACAAAGCTTAAATTTAAAACTTAAATTTCAAGCTATTTTAAAAGTCCTTTTGCAAAATTTATCGCCTCTTCACTGATATGCTCGCCACTTATCATACGTGCAAGCTCATTTACACGCTCCTCTTTGTCAAGCTCTCTTACGACTGAGCTCTCACCGTCGCGCTCTACTAAAAAGTGCGAATTTGCCTTTGAGCTAAGCTGTGGCTGGTGAGAAATGGCAAAAATTTGATAAAAATTTGCAAGCTTAAGCAAGACATTTGCGATGCTCATCGCCTCTTTTCCGCTTAAATTTGCATCTATTTCGTCTAAAATGATGACATCACCGCCCGTTTTTGTGATCTCACTAGAGGCAGCTATAAAGGCCAGTCTTAAGCGGTTTAGCTCGCCTGAGCTTAAATTTTTAAGTGAGGTCTCGTTTAAATTTAGAAAAATTTCATCAAGACCCAAGATGTCAAGCTTTTTAGCCTCGATCTTTAGCGTGATATCTGGCATATAAAGCTCTTTTAAGTATAAATTTATCATCGCTTCAAGCTCTTTTAAATTTACGCTCCTTGCCTTGCTTAAAGTGCTGGCTAGCTCATTTGCCTTTTTGCTTAAAATTTCAAATTTCTTCTCAAGCTCGCTCTTTTCAAAGCTTAAATTTTCATATCTAGCAAGCTCTTTTTCTTTTTTAGCAAGCGCTTCTAACGCCTCCTCCTCGCTGCCATAGCGCCTAATGATGGCATTAAGAGCTTCTATCCTATCAAGCACGCTCTCCACGTCGATATCGTCAAGCTCCTCCATATTTAGGCTATCTCTTGCGACCCTTAGCTCGTTCATCGCATCTTCAAAAAAGCCGTTGTCAAGGTCGCTGATGCTTAGCGCCTCATTTACGCTGTGCTCTAGCTCAAATATCCGCTCAGCTCTAGCCCACGCCTCATTTATCTTATCCTTTTTACTAAGCCTTTTTTTAGTCTCCATAAGCTCTTCAAACTCGCCTTTTTTAGGCCCAACGCTTCTTATCTTCTCGATCTCAAAGTTAGCAAGTTCCTTTAGCTCCTCGACCTTTTTCTCTTCCTCTTTTATAGTGGCTAGCTCTTTTGAAATTTTAGAAAATTCTAAAAACGCCTCTTCAAATTCTTGTTTTATCTCTTTAAATTTCTCATTTTTTGAAATTTCAAGCCTATCAAGCAAATTTAGAAATTTCTCATTTTCAAATTCATTTGCCTCTTTTGCCGAGAGATATTTGATGTGTTCGCGCGCCACTTGGGCTAAATTTCTCTTTGAGATGGCTTGTTGGTTTATAAAATACCTCGTGCTCTTATCTTTTAAAAGCTTAAAAATATTGACCTCTTCGTTTTCTATACCAAACTCATCAAGCTCAAATTTATGCTCCACGTCAGCTTCTATTAGCCTTGCCTCGCTGTCTTTTAGCCCAAAAACAGCCATTATAGCGCTCATTAGCACCGACTTACCAGCGCCACTAACGCCCGTAAATACGCTAATACCCTCTTTGAAATTTAGCTCGACATTTTTAAAATTTAGATAATCCTTAATCAAAATTCGATCAATCATTATAACCCCAGTGAAGTTTCTCTTTTAAAATTTGAAAATAATCCCTGCCAATATGGCGTATCAGCCTAGCTTTTTTATCACTCAGACTCATACTGACAGCTGAAATTTTACTCATATCAAAGCGGTCTTGGCCGTCTATTACTAAAATGGCGTCGCTTTTTGTTCTAAATTTAACCGTGTGATTTTTGGTAAGCACGACTGGACGCTGCGTGAGCGAGTGCGAACAGATGGGAGTTAGCGCAAAGACCTCGCTTAGCGGATATATAATCGGGCCATTTGCACTCATATTATATGCCGTGGTTCCAGCGGGAGTTGCCACTATGACGCCGTCTCCAAAATATGAGTTAAAATACTTTTCATTTAAAAGTGCCTCGATATGCGTCATCGAGCCACCATTTTTACTAACGATGACTGCGTCGTTAAATGCTATCTTTTGCTCGGTTTTGCCATCATTTTTATGAAGCGTGACATCAAGCATAAAAGGCGTTTCTACCTCAAATTTATCATCAAAAAAGTCTTTAAAAAACTTCTCACTCTCATTTATCGTGATATCTGTCAAAAAGCCGAGCCTGCCAGCGTGTATGCCTAGGATTAGTGGCGAGATGTGAGCTAGCTTTCTGCAAGTTGAGATGATCGTACCATCTCCACCAAGCGTGATAAGAAATTCGCACTCTTTGGCTAGTTTTACAAGCTCAAAGCCACTTTTTTCTACCTGCTTTGCACAGTTTTTTTCAAGCAAAATTTCTGCGTTATACTTTTTTAAAATTTTTTCTAGCTTTGCTAAATCCTGCTTAAATAATGGATAATCTTTAGCGATAAGTCCCACTTTTTTGGCGCTTGTGGTATTAAATTTTTGTTCATTTTTCATAGAAATGATTGTAACATATTTTATTTTAACAAAGCTTTTCAAAAGAAAAAAGCGATTATAATTGCCTAAAAAACATTGCAAAGGAGCATTTTATGCGAAGTCATTATTGCACCGATCTTAGCAAAGCTGATATCGGCAAAGAAGTAATACTTTGTGGCTGGGCAAACACATATAGAGACCACGGTGGCGTTGTTTTCATCGACTTAAGAGACGTTAGCGGGCTTATACAATTAGTTTGTGACCCTGCTGATAGCAAAGAAGCACACGAAGTGGCTGCAAAAGTAAGAGATGAATATGTCTTAAAAGCAAAAGGAAAAGTAAGAGCTAGAGGCGAAGGACTGACCAATCCAAAGCTAAAAACTGGTGAGATAGAGGTGATAGTAAGCGAGCTCATCATCGAAAATCCAAGCGAGCCACTACCATTTATGATAGGCGATGAGAGCGTAAATGAGGACATCAGACTAAAATACCGCTTTTTAGACCTTAGAAGCGAACGCTTGCAAAATATCTTTAAAATGCGTTCTCGCGCAGCAATCGCAGCTAGAAACAGCCTAGATAAAATGGGCTTTATCGAGTTTGAAACTCCAGTTTTAACACGTGCAACTCCAGAAGGTGCGAGAGACTACCTAGTGCCAAGCCGCGTGTATCCAGGCCAATTTTACGCGCTCCCACAAAGCCCGCAGCTATTTAAACAACTTTTGATGTGTTCTGGCTTTGATAAGTATTTTCAGATAGCAAAATGCTTCCGCGACGAGGACTTAAGGGCTGATCGCCAACCAGAATTTACTCAAATAGATATCGAAATGAGCTTTGTCGAGCAAGAAGATATCATAAATATGGCTGAGACGATGCTAAAAGATATCTTTAAAGCCTGCGGGCACGACATCAAAACGCCATTTAGACGTATGAGCTACAAAGAGGCGACTGAGACTTACGGCTCAGACAAGCCTGATCTTAGATATGATCTAAAAATGATCGACGTGATCGATATTTTCGAGCGCTCAAGCAATGAAATTTTTAGCTCTATCGCAAAAGATAAGAAGAAAAACCGCATCAAAGCGCTAAAAGTGCCAAATGGCGACAATATCTTTAGTAAGCGCGAGATGAATAGATTTGAGGAATTTGTACGTAAATTTGGTGCACAAGGCCTTGGCTACTTCCAGATGAAAGAAGATGGTTTAAAAGGTCCGCTTTGCAAATTTTTCGAGCAAAGCGATCTTGACGAGATCGTCTCAAGATGTGAGCTAAAAGTTGGCGACGTCGTATTCTTTGGTGCTGGCAAGAAAAAAATCGTGCTTGATTATATGGGACGATTTAGAATTTTCTTGGCTGAGCAAATGGGCATCATCGATCAAGACAGACTTGAGTTTTTATGGGTGCTTGACTTCCCAATGTTTGAGCAAAATGACGATGGCAGCTACTCTGCGATGCACCATCCATTTACAATGCCAAAAAATATAGACGAGCCTGATCTTGAAGATATCCTCTCTATCGCTCACGACGTCGTGCTAAACGGCTTTGAGCTTGGCGGCGGAAGCATAAGAATTCACAAAAACGACATCCAACAAAAGGTCTTTAAGCTTCTTGGCATAGATGAAGCCGAGCAGCGTGAGAAATTTGGCTTCTTGCTTGATGCTTTGACATTTGGTGCGCCTCCACATGGTGGTATCGCGATCGGCTTTGACAGACTAAATATGCTTGTAAATAAAGCAAGCTCGATCCGCGACGTCATAGCCTTCCCTAAAACACAGCGCGCTCAGTGCCCACTCACAAAGGCACCAAGCTACGCTAGCAACGAACAACTTAGGGAGCTAGGACTAAGGATAAGAGAAAAAGAGCAAAAGGCTTAAAATTTGCCTTTAAAAAGAGATGGAATTTTGTCTTTAAATATTTTTCTTAGACAAAATTCCATCCTAAATTTAAATTTATAAAAAGATGCCTCCAACTTGGCGGCTAATTAAATCAAAACTTGCCTAAGTATTTTGAGATGATTTTTGTGGTTGCGACGTAAAATTTTGCGCAGATAGAACACTTAGTTCATCAAGCTAAATTTTACTAGCTCCGCAAAAAGCGCTCAAAAGACAAAGGCAATAAAAGGGAAAAAATGAAGAATTTATTTTTAATCATCGGCGCTCCAGGCAGCGGCAAAACAACAGACGCATCGATCATCGCACAGCATGATGAGAAATTTGCACACTTTTCAACTGGCGATCTTTTAAGAGCCGAAGTCGCAAGTGGTAGCGAGCTTGGCAAGCTGATAGACGGCTTTATCTCAAAAGGAAATTTGGTCCCACTTGACGTTGTCGTAAATGCGATCGTCTCAGCTATCAAAAGCTCAAATAAATCAAACATCATAATCGACGGCTACCCAAGAAGCGTTGAGCAAATGACCGAGCTTGACAAGGTCCTAAACGAGCAAGATGAAATTTCTCTAAAAGGTGTCATCGAAGTAGATGTCAGCGAAGATGTGGCAAGAGCTAGAGTACTTGGCCGTGCAAGAGGCGCTGACGACAATAACGAAGTCTTTAACAACCGTATGAAAGTATATCTTGATCCGATCAAACCTATCCGCAAATTTTACAGCGAAAAAGAGCTACTTCACGTGGTAAATGGCGAGCGTGGCATCGACGAGATCGTAGCTGACATCAAAAATTTACTAGCTAAACTTTTATAATTCACAAACCTTGCATCAAAAAGGTGCAAGGTTTTAAAACTTACCATTTATTAACACCAAAAATGTAATATCCTTTAAATTTAACAACCAACCAAAAAGGATAAAAATGAAAAAATCTTCATCGCTTCACTGGCTGCTAGCATCGCAATGGCTGGAGGCTTTGTCTCAAATCACAAAAGCGAAAATGCTATAAGCATAAAAGAGGCTTTAAAACTAAATGACGATGCCAAAGTCGTGCTTGAGGGCAAGATAAAGTCACACATCAAATCAGACAAATATGAATTTGCCGATAAAAATGGCGACACTATCGTTGCTGAGATTGACAATAACAAGTGGGACAATGTAACAGCTAACGAGGATACACTTTTAAGAATAAGAGGCGAAGTGGATAAAGAGCTTACAAAAACGAAGATCGATGTAGATAACGTAGAGGTTGTAAAGTAGTTAAATTTACGAGTATTTAATGCAAAAAATACTAAAATCACGAAAATTTCTAACACAAAGGACGAATATATGGACGTTTCAAAGATCAAATTTGGCTCAAACCCAGACAAAATCAATGCCGTAATCGAAATACCTTATGGCTCAAATATCAAATACGAGATCGACAAAGATAGCGGTGCGGTCGTGGTTGATCGCGTGCTTTACTCAGCGATGTTCTACCCAGCAAACTACGGCTTTGTGCCAAACACACTAGCAGCTGACGGCGATCCAGCTGATATTTTGGTGCTAAACGAGTATCCACTCCAAGCTGGTAGCGTCATCCCTTGCCGTTTGATAGGCGTTTTGGTGATGGAGGATGAAGCGGGCATGGATGAGAAGCTTTTGGCTGTGCCAGTTACAAAGATCGATCCAAGATATGAGGCGATAAAAAGCTACGAAGATTTGCCAACTGCGACACTAAATAAGATCAAAAATTTCTTTGAAACTTATAAAATTCTTGAGCCAAACAAATGGGTAAAGGTGAAAGAATTTAAAGACGCAAACGCTGCAAAAGAGATTTTAGACGCTGCGATAAAAAATTATAAATAATTTATAAGCCCTATTTTAGGGCTTTTTCTTTTTAAATTTTGTTCGTTTTATACGCCATATTAAAAAGGCTATTTTTATATTTAGATAAGCTTTTTCTTGTATAATACGGTTTTCTTTCAACTGTGGGTTCATAGCTCAGTTGGTTAGAGCATCCGGCTCATAACCGGATGGTCCCAGGTTCGAGTCCTGGTGAACCCACCACCTACTTTCAAGTTTAAATTTCACCTTTTTTATTAGATCTCAAACTTAGTTAAATTTAACTGTTTTTGCCAACGCCAAAGTGAAATTTAAATCCACTTTGACATAAATTTAAAATTTATACTCGATCTTCAAACCACCACTTATGCCGTAGTTTTTATCATTATCAAGCATCCCGCTTAACTGAGAAGAGAGAACTAAATTTTCGCTAAGTTTGGTATCTGAGTTTAAAGTAAGCTTATAGCTTAGCTTATTGTTATCAAGCTTGTAATCAACATATTCACTTGAATTATTAAGCGAAACATAAGATTTATCTTCTGAGTTATACACACTTTGTTTTACTAAAAATTGCACGCTAAATGTGTTTTTATCGCTATTTAAAGCGTATTCTACTCCCGCTGCTACAGCCACATTAAAGTCATTTACGCTCTTTTGATCATATCGGTTATTTTTAAATCCATCAATGCCATTAGCGCCAAGCTCTAGTGCGAGTAGTGGCTTTATGCTTTGCTCATACTCGCCACTTTTAGAGAGTGAAATTTTATATTTATAGTAGTTGCTCGAGAGGATGCCTCTGCCATTTACGCTAGCTTTTTGCGCCTCATCTAGGCTACGTTTTGAGTTTATAAAGGCAAAATTTAAGTTACTTTGTATCTCGTGAGCTCCTCTTTCAAAAAGCCCATACGCACCAAAACTATAAATTTTAGCATCATCTTTTAATACATTTGAGCTAAATTTAGCCTTGCTTACTCCAGCGCTTACACCTAAGATAAACTCGTCATAACCTCTGTCATAGCCGATATTTGTACCATAAAATTTAAGGTCACCATCGCTTTGTATATCCTTAAAATAAGCACCATTTACATTTGCCCAAAAGTTGTTTCTCTCCCTGCTAGTTTCTGCTGCTTCGTAAGCCATCTTCGCGCTTGGCATGATGTCACTTTCAAGTCCAGCTAGCTTAAACTGCGAGATATCAGCCTTTGCTCTTAGCTGCGTGACCTGAAATAGCCTAGAGTTCATCAGCTCGTTGCTGTTTTGCAAGGCTTTTATGCTCATTTTGATCGAAGAAGTAGAAATTTCTCTCATATCTTTATCTGCTTTTTGCGCTAGTTTTCTTAGCGCCTCATCGTCACCACTTGAGGTTGCTTGCACAAATTCAGGCGTGCCTTTTAGCATGCTTAGGATTTTATTTTCTCTTTGGCTAAATTTAGAAACCCTCTCTTGCACTACATTGGACGAAACGGCCGGATTTTCTCCCTTTTTGTCGCTTAGCTTCATCACGATCTTGCCGTCACTTATAGCGTAGGTCATAAACAAATCCCCAAGTTTTTGCTCGTTGTTAAAGATAGCGCCCTCGTTTATAATGCTTTGCGCGCTTACTAAAGTATATGTTTTATCAAGCGCCATGCCGCCTTTAAGTGCTGCAGTAAAATCAACATCAAATTTCATCCCAGCGCCAAGAGTTAGGACCTTTTTAAAGTCAAGTACCGGCTCATTTTCACTGCCAAAGCTCTTTATCTTTAGGCTCTTTTTTACGACGCTATCAGGCTCAAAGCCAAGCTTTTGCGCACCACTAACCTCTAAATTTTCTACCTCAAATTTACCATCTCCTAAGAGCACATCTTTAGCTAAAGGCGTATCTTTGCCGTTTATAACTAGCTCTTTTAGCTTAGTAACGCCACCTCCTACTCTTAGCAGACTATCGCTATCCATAACGATTTTATTGTCAAATTTAACGTCTTTAACAAGCAAATTTTTACTCTCAATATCCTGGCGATACTTTAAGCCGTCATCGTAGGTATTTGAGCCGTCAAATTTATCGATATAGTGAGTTAGCTCGCCACTTAAATTTATGACCGAGTTTTTAGCCGTGATGTCGCCATTTAGCTTAGCATCTTTACCTATGGTAAGCTCTGATGATTTAAGCTTTATGCCATCTTTTGCACTAAATTTTCTCTCGTCCCAGTCAGGCTGAGAGAGTGTAGATGGGCGAGCGAGATCCATATAAGCTGGCTCGCTTAGACCAGCTGCGACTATCTTGCTTTTTGCTAGGGGAGTTAAAACGCTAGCATCGCCAATGGCGTGCGTCTTTGGATGTCCTTGGAGTGTAACTTTGGCGTTTTCTAGGCTCAAAGCACCATCGATGTCAAATCCTCCGTCAAAAACAAGCTCCTTGCCCTGCCCGCTATGTTTTAGCTCTATATTTTTATCGATGCTTGCGTGAAATATCGTATCTTTGCCACTTTCGCCGTTTATAGTAAGCGTCGCTCTTTGCGAGTTTGCATTTGTTATCTTCGCATCGCTTGAGTTGGCTGATATGTTGTTAAAAGTCTGATCAAAGCCATTTAGATCAAGCGCTCCACCGCCATTGCCAAAGAAAATTTTATCATTTAAATTTTCATTCACGCCAAGCCTTAAAAGCCCTCTGCCACTTGTTAGATAAATTTTATCAAAGGCATTTAAAGCTCTTAGCTCAACCACGCCATCGCCTAGCCTTAGTGGCTTGTTGCCACTTGAGCTTACTATCAAGCTACCTTTGCCAACTTTATGCACGCTTGTGTCTGAAGTGACGTTTAAATTTAAACTAGCGCCCCGAGCTATGTCAAAACCTGCAAATTTCGCTATCTTGCTGCCATTTGTGCTACTTAGAGTAAAGTCGCCACTATTTACGACGATACCGCCATGCCCTAAGTCTAGGTTAGTGCTTAGCGTGATATTTGAGCCATTTGCGCTGCTAAATATATTATCTTTATTTTGCACTAGCGCGCTGCCTAGGACATTTACGCCACTTACTAAATTTTCATACCCTTTTTTATAGTCGTTAAAATCTCTTGCAGTAACGATAGATGCGTAGTTTTTATTATCCTCAACTCCGGTTAAAACACCTACTAAGACCCATTTTTGAGACACCGTGTCATAGACAAAAAACCCAGAGCCACTATCTCCTGGCAAAAGCCTATTTCTAAAGCCCCTATTTGAAGTCATAAATAGATAAACCCCGGGTTTGCTTACACTTGAGTAATGGCTCTTATAAACTGCCGAATACGCTACTCCTATCTCATTTACGCTTGCGCCAAGTGCATTATTTACTATATTTTGGTTCTCAAACTCAGTAGCACTCATCACCTCAGCAAAACCATCTGTATCGCTTTTAGGCTTTTCAAGAGCAAGCGACCCTGTGCCAGCCTCGTATGCAAGGATATTCTCACCGCTAGCTCCACCGCTATTTTTTATATCCCTAAAATGATCTTCTATCTTTTTTGCATTAGCCTCATCTTTTGTTTGATCTTGGCTAGATATCTCCAAATTTGGCACATCCAAAGGATCGATCTGCCCTTCAACTATATATTTTGAAGTTCGCAAATACGTTGTGTCTGCGCCATAAAGCTTTTGCGTAGAATTTGTCGCGTACTCATAGCGCGTGTTGCCAAACCAACCTCTGTTTTCATTAAAATTTGTAGCAGATGAGGCAAGAAGTGTGTGATTTGCCGTCACCACAAAATTTCGCCCAATGGAGGTGAAGTTGCCTTTATTGTTTCTTGCGTTGTTGTTTGGGGTCTTATTAAACGTAAATTTAGCGCCGTTTCTTTGCGTAAATTCTAGCGGAGCATCTGTGGCTTTAAAGATACCTTTGTTTTGTGCAAGATCAAGGTAATCTCTATAAAAATTTGTCCCTATATCCATGACCTGAGCGTCTAAACAGCTACATAAAATGCTTGATACAACAAGAGAAATGCTAAGATTATTTTTCAAGATAAACCTCCATTTTTAAGATAAATTCCATTTAAATCGCAAAAGGCATTATATACCTTTTTAAACCTTTTGATGATTAAAATCTTAATGATTTTTTAAACGATAAATTTACTTTAGCAATTTTACCCTTGCGCTTTTTGAATATGCTTTGTGTTTTTATAAATTTATAGGTATTACTTTGATCTAAAACAATGATAATACCTAGCATCTTGCTACAATCCCCTAAAAAAATAAGACCTTAGCTATATATGTTTTTTAAATTTATCCGATATGGCTTAGACTAAAACAAGGAAAAATTATGAAAAATAAAAAATTGATAATAAAAGATGTTCAGGGTGAAATTTACGTCATAAGCCAAGATGGAAGCATAAAAATGCTAAAAGATGGCGATGAAATTTACGCTGATCAGAAAATTTTTACTAAAAATTTAGATGCCAAGATCACTTTAGAAGATGGCGAGCAGGTAAATTTAAGCGCTCATCAAAGCATAAATTTAGATGAAATTTTAAAAATTTCAGCAAAAGAAACACAAGAGCAGAGCGACCACTCTAACGGCTTTGGCGCAAGCGAGGATATATCTCTAAGCGCAGCTAGCTTTATTACAAGCGGCCACAGCGCAAATATCCATCAAATTTACAACCACCACAGATCTCTGGAGACAAACATAAGTAGCGCTCAGCCAGCTCAGCTAAAAGGTACATCAGGTGCTTCAAGCCTAGCCTCTAGCACGCAGGGAGAAAAAGGTAGCGCCACCGAAGAATCATTTATAGATTCCACCAATAAGATAATGGTTGTAAATAAAGGGTTAGACTCAAATATAAGTAGCGCCCAGCCAAGTGAGCTAAAAAGCGTCTCAGGTGCCTCTAGCACGCTGGTAGAAAAAAGCGGCGGCGCTGCAGAACCAAAAGAAGAGCCATTTATAGATACCATAAATGTGTTAAAAAATGTCACAAACAGAGGACTAGACGCGGATATATGGCTTTATGACTCAGTTAGAAACCATGGACGAGGGCTTGATTATTATGATATAGAGCATAATAGCAAAAGCATACTAAAAGAGTGGAGTGCAAGCCACCACGTAAGTGCGACAAGTACATTTAATGACTTATATTACTATAGCGGAAAACAGTTTGATCCTGGATCTTTCGACACATCAGATTCAGCTAAAGCTAGCAGACTACGCGACCGTACTCCGACAGCTATGGAGCTCGCTAAGATAGGCAGAGCTCCAAATGCGGACTATGCCATTGACAGAATAGCCACAAATTTAACATTCGAGCCAAAAAATCTAAACGGACACTATAAACTATATGAGTCCAAGATAACAGCAGATGGAGTAATGGTCAGCATGGATGGCTGGATATTTATAAAAAATCGTAGTGATATTAATAATTTTTATTATGATGAAAAGCCTGAAAGGCAAAGTATGAAGTTTGAATTTGATGGTAGAGAAATTTCATGGCAGCCATTTGCATCGGCAAGTAAAAATGGCGGCAGGGATGAAGGCGGTATCATACAAGGCGTAAGCACAAGTAGCCTAAATTTAACAGAAGACTACGGCTTTTATAAAGTACATATAGAAGTATCTGATGAGAGATATAGTTATAGTTTTATAGCATTCTCTGGCATCAATAAAATTATTTCAAAAGACCCTAATATAAAACTAGTCAGCAATGCCTACATGGAGGCTCTTGAACACAATCATCTTGTGACAAAAGAGAGCGATACGTTTTATAAGGCAGCAAATAAGCCTGATGGCACTATATTTGGTAGCAATGCAAGCGACTTTGATAAGCCATTTGACCTAAAATTTGAAGGCACAAAAGACGTTGGTAGTAACGATGATGACAAATTTATCTTTAACTCACACGATATCGACGCAAAAGGCGGTATAGACACGCTACTTTTTACCCAAAATGTAGATCTAACAAAGATAAGTGAGCTAGATAAGCGCCTTGAGAGCTTTGAGCGCATCGAGCTTGACAGCACAAAGGCCGTGAAGCTAAAGCTAAACGGGCAAAACATAAGTGATATGATAGACTCAAACCCAACAGCCGACGCGCACGGCAAAGTAAGCCTAAATACCATCCTTAAAATTTCAGGTGACAGCGACGACGTGGTGCAGCTCGTTGGGAATTTCGTAAAGGCTACAAGAGACGAAGTAGCCGCGCTAAATGAAAAGCATAGTGTCATTGGAGCTGATCATAACAAGCTCACAGTAGAGCCAAGTGGCGAAGCGGTCAATCAAGTCTATAAAGGCGAAAACGACGCCAGACAGACATTTTTCGTAGAGATAGATAAAAACGTGCATGTCGAGGTGATGTAGTAAATTTACAAGAGCTAAAGACCTCATCCCAAAAAGCCACCAAACTATATAAATTTTAAGAGATTTTCCGATATTACAATACACACATTTTATAGGGATGAAGAAATGCCAAATTTTGACGCCATAAGGATCGGCGTTATCAAAAAGATCAAGGGTGAAGCCATCGCCATAAGCAGGGACGGCACTATGAGAGTGCTGCACAAAGGCGATGAAATTTACCTTGGTGATGATATAAAAACGAGCGAAAACTCGAACCTTACCATTGTTTTTGATGACGGCGAAAAGGCTTATGTCGGCTTTAGCTCGGTATTTCACACGGTAAATGTCTTTGCTGAGCATAAAGGCGAGCTAGTCATCCCAAAAAAGGCAAACATCCTTGAAAATCATAAAGAACACGCAAATGACGATGATCAAATCTCCCATCAAGAGCTATCTTCTCACGGCTCATCACCACATAACTTCGCCTCAGTGGGTAGTGGCGGCATCAAATTTGAACTAGGTGGCCACTACTCAAATATCTACGACTTCTACACAGGTTTGCGAGCTCTTGAAGCTAGGCATGACGAGGTCAAATGGCCAGTTGGCGAGGCTAAGATCGGCGGGATCTCATACGCTGGGTCTAACAAACTAGAGTCAAATACTAGTGCAACCAATAACAACGTCATAAACTATGACACATACGTACCTCCTATCAACAACACATTTATAAATCCTGGCACTTATACACCGCCAGAGCCAAACATCGTGCTAAATTTCAACCTCACAAGCGACACTGGCGAGAAAAAGGGCTTTTTAGGAGGAGCGCAGCTAAACTCACTACCAAAAACTCCTGATGGCAAAAAGATCATCACAAGCATAGGCGTTGATATCCCAGACGTTGCTAAAAATGGCGACATCATCACGATAAAGACAAACATGAAAGGTGGTGGCAAAACTAGCAACTACAAAGTAAATACGATAACAAACGAGCTAATCCCAGTTGATAGCACCGGCATGCCTACTGGAGCGCCTGCTATACCTATCGTAAATGGCAAAGCAGAGATCACTGGAGTTGAAATTTTAAACCATGGCAAAACGACCGTGACAAGCTCATACACCACTGGTGGCAGGACATTTACCGCGCCGCCAACTGCCTATGAGCTAAACGACACGCCAGCCATTTCAAAAGTGACAGCCACGCTTGATCTTGATAAAAATGGCGACGGCGTGATAGATGCGACCGAGCTAGGATATGGCAGCGGCACGCAAACTAGCGGCATGAAATTTGTAGTGCCTGACGAGCTTAGCACTGGAGATAAGATCACGTTTAAGCTAAATGAGCCGGGCAAACCGCCAGTTGAGAAGAAATTTACGCTAGATAAAGAAAATGGCACAGCTACTGACGAGGACGGCAACAGCTATACATTTACGACAGATGAAAATGGCGCAGTTAGCTTTAGCGTGCCAAATATCGCAAACATCACAGCAGGAAGCAGCATAGAAACTGGCGTAGTTGATAAATTTGGCAACGTCTCAGCCACAAGCACTACGCCAAGCAGCAGCGTAAGTGACACCGTCAAAGTGACGCTAACAGCTGATAAAAACGGCGATGGGCTGATAAGTAGCGACGAGATAGGAGATGGCACTTCAAAGGTTGAGATAAATTTACCTCGCACCATAAAACCAAAAGAGAGCGTCACTATAAACATAGGTGGCTCGCCAAAAGAATTTGTCGTAAGCGACGATGGCACAAGCGTCTATGATAAAAATAACCCAAGCGTAGTAGTGCCAATAGTTAATGGTAAATTTGAAGTGCCAGGCGTAAGCGTGCCAGTGACACCTGGCTCAAGTGTATCTATAAACACAGCGGTTAATGACGAGCATGGTGCGCCAAAACCAAATGGCTCAAGTAGCCAAACCACTCCAAGCGTCGTAGTAGCTCCACCTCCAAAATCAGCCAAGATAAGCTTTGCAGACGATAAGCCAGGATCAGATGGAAAACCTGATGGAAGGCTTGATACTTCAGAAAATAGATACGATACTGGCGACCCAACTAAAACAGATGCCTACATCAAAATTCCAAGTATCATAAAAGAAGGCGATAAGATAGCCATCGATGTCACCAACCCAGACGGCAGCAAAACGCACAAAATTTACACATATACTAACGGCAAGATAATCGCCCCTGATCACAATGAAGTGCCACTAAACGATGGTAAATTTAAGATCACAGTGCCAATAGAACATGGCAAAACCACAAGCATAACGACGACCATGACGGACAAGGCTGGCAACAAAGGCGAGAGCGACACAAATGAGATAAAATTTAGCGACAGCCCAGTGGCGAAATTTGTCAAAGATGCTGACGGAGATGGGCTCATAGATGACACCACTGGAGCCATAACGACCTCTGATGTAAAGGTCTATCTCCCAAGTAGCGCAGTGCCAAAAGATGAGCTAAAGATAAGCATCCTAAACCCGCTTACCAACAAACAATCAACCGTGAGCTACATCCTAGACGATGATGGCGTGCATATGATAAACAAAAAAGATCCAAGTGATATCAAAGTGATAAGTGATGGAGCTATCACCATACCAGACGTGACAGTAAGTAGCAAGCGTCCGACCTTAGTCGATGCGACCCTTATAAAAGATGACGGGAGTGCGATCTCTGGCACTTCAAGTGGCAGGCTATTTGCCTTTGGCGTGCTTGACTACATAGACGACGTAAAGCTTGTTACAAAGATAGATAATGCTGATATCCACTCCGCAAAATACCTAAACGAAGAGGACTATGAGCATATCATCTCGACAAGCCAGTATGAGTCAAATCTGACCCAAAAGATAAACTACAACATCGCTCTTACAAATGACGAACAGCCATACATTAAATTTGGCATAAATAAGCCTGACACCACAAGCGACGGCAAAGGCTACGTGCTAATCGAGATAAAAGACGAAAACGCAAATGTAAGTGATAGCTTTATAGCTAAGATCGAAAACAACACCGTCATAGCAGACTTTGAAAAGGTTGGCAAAAAGCTAGATAGAACTCACCACATTATAGACGCCACCTACGTGGGGACTGACGGCGTGCCTCAAAGAGATAATAACCTAACCATCACAGTCGATCTTGACTCAAAGCCTGACAAGCTAATAGAATCTGACTTTGACAATATAAAAAACAGCTCTGGCAACTACACTATAAATTTTAGTGGCAAAGGCGAAGCTGCAAACAATCCACACGATGAAAAATCAAAAGAGGTAGAGGTCATAGACGCTGAGACATCTGAGAAGACGACACTGACACTTGATAGAAATTTAAGCTACTCTGGAAGCTTTAACGTAGCGCAAAATACTGGTAGCAAAAACTACATCGTTGAAAGACTAGATGATGCGGGAAATTTAGCCGTTCAAACCGTAACTATGGTGGCAAACAAAGGCCTTGATGTTGATATGTGGTTTTTTGACTGCACAAATAGAGAATTTATGGATATATATCCAGAAGTAACAACCCATATACAACATCCTTCTGGACCAAACTATGATAGAAAGGATCTTAACGACAACAAAGCAGGATATGGATACCACGTAGCTAACCACTATACACAGTGGATGGAGTGGGCTGGCGTTAGTGCAACTACTACTTATAATGAGCTTTCTTTTCAAGGAGGTAAAGACTGGGAATTAAGCTCAACAAGACCTCACAAAGAAGAGCTAAATATGGACGATATGGCAAAAGTGGGTCACTCTCCAGACGCAAGCGATACCGATCACACTGGGGCACACTACAACCTAAACAAAACAGGAAACTACGTCCTTGAAGAGGCAGAGCCTGTAGGAACTGATCTGATCATGAAAATGAAAGGTTGGATATATATAAAAGAAGATGGTCAATACAACATAGTTGCAAAACACTTTCAAGATATGGTAGATGTAAAAATAGCAGATGAAAGTTTTGGAAAGTGGGCGTATTGGTTTGGCTCAGGCGACAATGGTCCTCATGGACAAACTCATCCTTATAATCTAAAAAAAGGATTTTATAGGATAGAGGTTGATTATGTCGATAGAACAAAAGACACACTCTTAGACATAATGATAAAGAAAAGCCCACAAAACCCTAGCGACTATAAAATCATAGGCTCAAAAGATAGCGGTACGCACCTTTTTAGTGATAGCTACGTAAAAGCCCTACATGACAAAGGATATGTTAGCGATGAAAAAGATGGTCTTATAGCTGGTAAAAAGGGGTATAGAAGCTTAGTAAATCAAGAAAAAGATAGTAGCAAGCCAGCAAAATATTTTGGTGATGATGCAGATGATTTTAACAAAGTCATACACCTAAAACACAACACAGATACTCTTGAAGGTAGCAACCTAAACGATGTCTTTATCTATAACGGCAAGAATATAGACGCAAAAGGTGGCGTTGATAAGCTGATATTTGTTGAAGATATAGACCTTAGTGAAGTAAATAATCTAAAGGATAAACTAAAAAGCTTTGAACGCCTGCAACTAGGCACAGAGAGCCAAAACGTTTCAATCGCGCTAAATGCAAAGAGCGTTCTTGACATCATAGACTCAAAAACGACAAAGATAACAGAGGGCGAATACTCAACCTTAAGAACTATACCTGGAACAGAGAGTGTAAATACAGTTTTAAAGATAGCAGGTAAGGATGGCGACATAGTAAAACTTATAAATTCTGGAGTTAATAAATTTGAATTAGCAACAAAAGAAGAGGTAACTTTACTAAACTGGAAGCATAGCAAAGCCATAGGGGATAGCTATAACAAAGTAGAAGTAGATACGAATGGACATGCAGTAAATCACGTTTATAAAGGCACATACGTAAAAGATGGCGAGTTAAAGACATTTTTTATTGAGATAGACAAAAATGTCAAGACCGTAGCGCAAGAGCGCAACTACGACGACACCTTTACATATAATGCCACCAACGCTATAGACGCAAAAGATGGAGTAGATACGCTCATCTTTACAGCAAATACCGACCTTAGCAATATAGACGTAAAAGATAAACTAAAAAGCTTTGAGAGGGTGCAACTAGGTAAAGATAATGAAGCGGTTACACTCACTCTAAATTCAAAAAACATACTTGACATCGTTGATTCAAAAGAGACTGCCACGACCATCGAAACAAGTGGCACGAAAAAAGAGATACAAGGCACAAAAAGCATAAATACGGTCTTGAAAATAATGGGCGACGAAAGTGACGCGGTAAAACTCATAGGAAGCTTCTCAAAAGCAACTGATGAGGAAGTGACGATGCTAAACTGGAAGCACAGTCAAGTTGCGGGCGATGAATTTAATAAAGTCGAAGTCACAGATAATAGCGGTAGCAAAACCTACCCTAATCACAGCAATGTAACTTACAACGCAAGTGCAAATGCAACGATACACGGCATGGATCACGCGGTAAATCAAGTCTATAAAGGCACATATACCGATGGAGCTAACACAAGGACATTTTTCGTTGAGATAGATAAAGGCGTTAAATTTACACGCGAGGGGGATGACAAAGATAATAAATTTATCTATGACGGCGATCCGATAGACGCAAAAGGCGGCGTTGATACGCTCATCTTTACTGAAAATATCGATCTTAGCAGGGTGGCTGATCTAAACGATAAACTAAAGAGCTTTGAAAATTTACAGCTTGGTAGCAAGAGCACTCAGGCGGTCTCGATAGGACTAGATGCCAAAAGCGTGCTTGATATCATAGACGCACAAGTAACAGATGGTGGGCT
Source organism: Campylobacter concisus (assembly GCA_963516555.1). Lineage (GTDB taxonomy): Bacteria > Campylobacterota > Campylobacteria > Campylobacterales > Campylobacteraceae > Campylobacter_A > Campylobacter_A concisus_BA. Next base: position 27,295 of record CAUQCU010000007.1, read on the forward strand.
AAAAAGTGTAAATACCGTGCTAAAGATCAAAGGCGATAATAATGACAAAGTGGCGCTAGAGGGCAAAGGCACTATCTTTACACAAGCTACAGACAGCGAAGTGGCAGCACTAAATTTAAAGCATAGCACTTCAGGCGATACACACAACCAAGTGGCGATTGATGCTAGCGGACATGCGCTAAATCAAGTCTATAAAGGCGTATATGGTAGCGGAGCTGGCGCACAAACATTTTTTATCGAGATAGATAAAGATGTAAGTGTAGTAAATTTGGTGCATTAAATCTTTTAAATTTAAAGAAATTTCTGTTACTCCTTAGCTTAATGAACTTTTAAGCAAAAATCATAAAATTTAAATTTTATAGTTTAAAATCCGCTTTTTTGAGTTAGTTAGCTTAAATTTTCATAAACATCCCTAGAAATAATGATTCACACATAATAATTTTTATCATATACTAAAATAAAATTTACTCTAAAAAATATCTATAAATCGCCTAAAACAAGGCAAATAAAGCTAAATTTAATCAATTATAAATATATCAAGGCTTTTATATAAAACTTAAATAAAATAATTAATCTTAAAACTATAAACTTTTAAAGGAATTTGTCGATATAAAATAAACTTCATAAATTTAGAAATATCACAAAGGGATAAAATGCATATCACAGCCTTAAAAATAGCCATCGTCAAACAAATAGTAGGCGAAGTCATAGCCATCTCGCCAGATGGGAGCACAAGAGTGCTTCACAAAGGTGATGAGATATTTTTAGGTGATATTATAAAAACAGCTGTTGATGCCAAAGTAAAGATCGTTTTTGATGATGGTGAGGTTGCAAATATCGGCTTTAACTCTACTTTTAGGACAACAAATGTCTTTGCCGAGCAAAACGGTGAGCTAGTCATCCCTGGCTTACAAAAAGATGAAAAAGACGCAAAGCATGAAGATAGCGAACATGAGAGCAACATCCACCACGGCGGATCAAATTTATCTAGCCAGGCATCGCTAAATAACGCAGGCTTTAGCAAAAGCGGGCACTATACAAACATCTTTGATAACGTAAAACACGCACTACGTGAAATTATAATTCATGAAAAAATATTTAACACTCCAGCCTCATCTGTAAAAGGCGCGGTCAGCTACCTTGAAAATATCTTTAACGCTCCAGTCTCATCTGTAAAAGGTGCAGTCAGCTACCTTGAAAATATCTTTAGCGCTCCGGTCTCATCTGTAAAAGGTGCGCCAGCACAAGCTGCAAAACCAAGTGTGCCATTTATCGATAATGTCCCTAAATTTTTCCTCGATGCCGACACAAACAAAGATGGACTTTTAGATAAAAACGAACTTTTAGCTTCGCCTGAAACAACAAAAGTTGGAAATAAATTTTACACTCCTGTGGTTGTCACTTTGCCACCAGCTGCTAAAGATGGCGACATCATCAAGATAAAAAGTGGCTCACAAACTCTAAAATACAAGATCGATCTTACAAGTAGCGAACTCATTCAAGTAGATGATAACGGATCGCCAGTGCCAGCACCCACTTCAACCCCAACAGCACCTACCTTCATCTCAGTGCCACTTACTAATGGCAAAGCAAAGATCCCAGATGTCGAGATCCCAAATGGCAAACCTATAGATATCGCTGTAAATTTAGTTGATAAAAACGGACACGAAAGTGGCTCAAATTTAAATATCGAGACAAACGACGTTCCGCCAGCATCAAAAGTAAGCGCGACACTTAGTATAGACAAAAATGGCGACGGCGTGATAGACGCTACCGAAATGGGCGTAGGAGAGGACTCTGTAAAAACTGACGTGAAATTTCTAGTGCCTGACGATATGAAAAGTGGCGATAAGATCAAGTCCATAGTCACAGACACAAACGGAGACACGGTTACTAAAATTTACACCATAAACAAAGAAAACAACACTGCCACTGACGAAGCTGGCAATGTTTATCCACTAAAACCAAATGGCAAAGGTGCTATGGAATTTGATGTACCAAATGGTGCCACTATCACGCCAGGCACTGAGATCAAAACTCAGTTTATAGACCGCTTTGGCAACGAAGGCGTGATCAAACAAAAGCCAAACACCATAAGCAACAAAGCCGAGGCGACACTAAGCGCTGATACTAATAACGACGGCGTTATAAGCAAGTCCGAGCTAAAAAATAACGAATCAAGCGTAGATATCCATCTACCAAACACTATGAAGCCAGGCGAGAGCGTAAAAGTCACCATAGATACAGGCAGTGGCACACCAACACCAAAAGAATTTATTCTAAGCCCTGATAAAAAAAGCGTATATGACCCAAATGATCCAAGCCATACACCTATATCTATCCAAAATGGTAAATTTATAGTCCCAGGCGTAAAGATACCTATCAGCGAGGGCACAAATGCCACTATAAAAACTGAAATCACCAAAAACGATGGCACAGTAGAATCCAACGAAAATACCGCAGCTACCGACATCACGCCACCTACAAGATCAGCCAAGATAGAATTTAGCAAAAACCTCCCAAACGTAGATGGTAAGAGCGACAACAAGCTTGATACATTTGAAAATGGTTACGGCAACGATAGCGATAAAACTGAAGTAACCATAAGTATCCCAACTCAAAGCAAACCAAACGAAAAGATAAGAGTAGCCATCACAAATCCAGATGGAAAGATAGAAACAAAAGAATTTACTATCGGTGAAAATGGCAAGGTCATAGCACCTGATGGCAACGAGATAGACGCAAGTAGCGGGAAATTTAAGATCAATGTGCCTATCAAAAATGGAGCAAAAACTAGCATAGACACAACAGTTATCGATCAGTTTGGCAACGAAGGCACAACTGACAGCCAGTTTATAGTATTTGACGACAAGCCAAAGGCTAAATTTATAAAAGACATAGATGGCGACGGACTGATAGACGGCACAAACGGCGTCACCATCACAGGTTCAGACGTCCTAGCCTCTATCCCAAGCACAGCCAAAGTGGGCGATGAGATCAAAGTCTCCGTGCTAAATCCAAATACAAACAAACAAGAGATAAAAACCTACATCATAAAAGAGGCAAAACCAGGCGAAACTCTAACCACATACGAGAAAAAGCCGGACCCAGACATCGAGTATGAAGCCAAGACCAAAACACTTACAGATGAATACATCAAAGTAGTAAATAAAGATGACCCAACAGATACTCAGCTAGTAAATGGCAGTCGTTTCTTGCTCAAAGATGTGCCAGTAAATACCAGCAAGCCAACCCTTGTTGATATAGACCTTGTAAGAGATGGCACCAAAATTTTCACTGGCTCTTCTAGTGGTAGATTGTTTAAATTTGGCATTCTTGACTATGTAGATGACGTTAAGCTAGTTACCTCAGTAGATGGCGGAGTGAGCAACCCAGCCAAATACCTACTCGAAAAAGATTACGAGCATATCATCTCAACAAGTAAATTTGACGATACATTTAACGAGCGCATAAACTACAAGATCGCTCTTACAAACGACGAAAGTCCGATGATCAAATTTGGTATCGCGCAAAAAGATACAGACACAGCCACAGGTGGAGATGGTGGCAAGGTTCTTATAGAGGTAAAAGACCAAGCTGGCACCGTGAAAAGTAGTTTTTATGCAGATATAAAAGACAACGTCGTAGTAGCTGACTTTGAAGCAGCTGGCGTAAAGCTAGATAGGACGCACCACATCATAGACGCCACATATGTAGATAAAAATGGTGTAGAAAAACGCAGTGAAAATTTAACCATCACAGTCGATCTTGATGCGACGCCAGATGGACTAAAAGAGCCAAGCTTTGGTGGCTCAAAGTCTGGCTCAGGGCAAAGTTACAAAGTGATCTTTAGCGGAGAGGCAGAAGAGCCAAGCAGACCTGACGACAAAACATCCATAAAAGTAGATGTCGTCGATGTAAATAACTCATCTAAACAAATTTTGCCACTAACTGACCTCAAATATGAAGGCGAATTTCTAACCACACTAACTAGCGGTAGTAAAAATTTCATCGTCAAAAGGCTAGATGATGCTGGCAATATGTCGGTCCAAACCGTCGCTATGATCTCAAATAGCGGACTTGATGTGGATATGTGGTTTTATGATTGTGCGAATAAAGATTTTAACAACTATTGTAGAAGCAAAGGTTGGATAAGAGGTGGAGATGTTCCTACTTATAATGGTGGTTGGGGACTTCATGTAAAAAATCACTATAGCGAATGGGCGGACTGGACAAATGTAAGTGCCACTACAACTTTTAATGAAGTAACATTTAGGTCAGGCAAAGACTGGCAACTCTCAGAAACAAGACCAACACCAGGTGAGCTAAATATGAAAGATATGGCAAGGGTCGGCCACTCACCAAACGCAAGCGATACCGACCACACCGGCACAAACTATAAAGTAAATCACACCGGAAACTACATGCTACTAGAAGCCGAGCCAGTGGGAACCGACCTTATAATGAGAATGAAGGGCTGGATATATATAAAAGAGACTGGCACATACACCATAAAAGCCAGTCAATATGAGTCAGCATTTAGTATAGATATAGGGGATCATCAAGGTTTTAAAAATAACACTTGGGCTGGCGATCGCAATAAAAGTCAAAATTTTACATTAGAAAAAGGCTTTCATAAAATAAACATCCAATATGTTGATGACAATGAAAACGTAAATTTAGATGTGGCTATCAAAAAAGCTGGAGAGAGCGACGCTAACTATAAGATAATAGGCTCCGCTGGTAGTGGAACACACCTTTTTAGTGATAACTATGTAAAAGCACTAGAACAAAATGGCTTTATAGATCATGAAGCCAATAAATTTCACAAAATTCTTGAGAAAGATGGCAAATACTTTGGAGATGATACAAATGACTTTAATAGCATCGTTCAGCTAAGGCACGACTCAACAGAAACTGTTGGAAGCAACCTAAATGATGCCTTTGTATATAATGGCAAGCCAATGGATGGTAAAGGCGGCATAGATACTCTCATCTTTGTTGATGATATCGATCTTAGCAAGGTTAGTGATCTTGATAAAAAGATAGAGAGCTTTGAGCGCATACAGCTAGGCACGAGCGACCAAGCGGTCTCCATAGGACTAGACGCCAAAAGCGTTCTTGACATAGTCGACTCAAGGGTTACAAAGATAACAGGCAAAGCTGGCACAGAAAATATCAACACAGTGCTAAAAATCTTTGGCGACAGCGATGACATAGTAGCCCTAAAAGGCAAAGGAACTATCTTTACACAAGCAACAAATGAAGAAGTAACTATGCTAAATTCAAAACATAGCGTTATCGGAGATGAATATAACAAAGTAGCAGTTGATGGTAGCGGTCACGCTGTAAATCAAGTCTATAAAGGCGTGTATGGTAGCGGAGCAAGCGCACAAACATTTTTTGTCGAGATAGATAAAGATGTAAGTGTAGTTGATTTGCATTAAATTTAATCTCATTAGGCTATAAATTTATAGCCTAATTTTAAAAATGAAGCATCTTTTAGATTTTTAAACTTAGTTTAAATATTTAAAATGTATAATCAAATTTCTTTTATCAACGTGGTTGGATAGCTCAGTCGGTAGAGCAGCAGACTGAAAATCTGCGTGTCGGCAGTTCGATTCTGCCTCTAACCACCATTTGAACTTTCTTTCAAAATCAATCATTTTACTTCTATCAAATATAGTTTTATTAAAAAGCCTAATTTTACACTTATTTTAAATTTACAAGCTCAAATTCTGCCCAAAATTCGCTTCCAGCTCCGGCTTCGCTTTTTACACCAAGCTTTGCACTGTGAATTTTAGCTATATTTGCAGCGATAGCAAGACCAAGACCGCTGCCTCTGTTTTGGCTTTTGTTTCTTGAGCTATCAGCTTGGTAAAATTTATTCCAGATTAGCTCGATATCTTTTTTAGAGATGCCGACGCCATCATCTTTTACAGACAAAAGTGCGTGCGTTTTTGTGAGGGTTAAATTTAGCTCGATCTTAGCTCCTGCAAATTTTAGTGCGTTGCTTAAAAAGTTATCCACCAGCCTTGATACCATCAGCTCATTGCCTAAAATTTGGACATCTGGTGCTACAACGCAGCTAAATTTTAGCCCCTTAGCGCTTGCTAGCTTCTCATAGTCAGTAGCTAAATTTTGCAAGATAGAGCTTAAATTTATATCTTTTAGCTCCAAATTTCTGCCAGCTTCTAGCCTTGAAAGCTCCAAAATTTGATCTATCAGCGAGGTTATCTTTCTTGACTGCCTAGAGATGACCTCCAGCGACTCCTTGGCCTCGTCCAAATTTTGTGAGTAATTTTTAGCGTAGTCGCTCTCAGCCATGATGACAGATAGCGGCGTTCGTAGCTCGTGCGAGACGTCTGATGTGAGCTGTTTCTCGCTTTGATAGACCTTTTCTAGGGAGTCGAGCATCTGATTAAAAACGCTTGCAAGCACGTGCAGCTCGTCTTTGCCAGCAGGCAGGTCTATGCGCTTTGAAAAGTCCCTGCTACTGCCTATCTCAAGCGCAGTTTTTGACATCGTAGCGACTGGCTTCATCGCATTTTTTATCGTTTTATAGCCACCGTAAAGCACAAAAATAAACAAAACCGGCACAAAAACGCCCAGCGCTAGTAAAAATAGCCCCTCTTTTTTAAAAAATTTCTCCGCATTTATCACGCCTCTGACCCAGACCCCTTTGCCTCTAGCTGCGATATCGTAGTAGTAAAAGCGGTTTTCGCCGTTTTCAAAAAGGCGGATCGCACCGCTATTCATTTTAAGTGAAATTTGAAAGTGTTTTGGCGCTAGACCACCGACTACATCGCCTTTTGCGTTATATTTTATAAAAAATATCCCATCATCGTATGGCTCAAACTCATCCATATCGTTAGCTATTTTGGTGACTGATTTGGCTAGCTTTTTTTGGCTCACATCCTCAAAAACCTCATCCGCCACGACCGCCGAGATGGCAATGAGAGCCGCCACGATAACGATGATAAAAAACGAGTACCAAAGCGTTACACGCGCGGTTATTGGGATGTTTGCAAGCGCTTGCTTAATCCTTAACAACATAGCCAAGCCCTCTTTTAGTCTGGATCACCTCGCACTCGCCAAGCTTTTTTCTTATGTTTTTTATAAGCACGTCGATGACGTTTGAGCCGCCCGTGTAGTCAAAGTCCCAGACGTGCTCTTTGATCTGGTCGCGAGTTAAAATTCTGCCCTTGTTTAGCATCAAAAACTCTAAAATTTCATACTCTTTGCCGGTGAGCTCTACCTGCTCGCCGCTAAATTCGACTGACTTTTTAGAAAGGTCGATCTTTAGCTCGCCTGCGCAAATTTCACTAGCCGCATTGCCGCTGTTTCGGCGAATGAGTGTGCGCACTCTAGCTAGCAGCTCCTTAAAGTCAAATGGCTTGACCAAGTAGTCATCTGCACCCGCGTCAAGCCCCTTTACAACGTCATCCACATCGTCTTTTGCCGTTAGTATCAGCACAGGGGTCGCTAGCTTTGCGACGCGCGATCTTTGCAAAAATGTAAGTCCGTCCATCACCGGCATCATCAGATCAAGCACGATAAGATTGTAGTGCGCCACAGCGATAAAGTCCATCGCCTCCTCGCCGTTAAATGCGCTATCGACGCTATATCCGTTTTTCTTTAGGTGCCTTGTGATAACGCTATTTAGGTCTATTTCGTCCTCGACGACTAAAATTTTCATCCCTGCCTTACCTACCTCACTTGGTTTTGCCAGCTATTTTATCAAATTTGGCTTTTTATTTTTAGATTTAAAATTTCGCCATTTGCTGCGCCTATCTTAAAATCATACAAAAAGCCGTTAAATTTAGCCCTTGCATCATAAAAATACTCCGCTCCAAGTGTGCCAAAACTTTGTTTTTTAGCTAGATAGATCGGCGAAAACTCCACCTCTTCTGGCTCTACTTTTAGGCGCTTTGTGATGAGCTCTTTAACTTTTTCTGGCGAGATGTGAGCCAGCCCTTCAAATTTAGCCTGCTCTTCGTTTATCTTTGATAGCTCTGCCCTTTGCGCCTCGTCTTTTAGGCAGTTTGAAGCGTTTGATAG